>CAYWIR010000016.1:0-14382 GCA_964458375.1 uncultured Neptunicoccus sp. | reverse complement strand
ATGTTGGCCATGGCATCGCAGGCGTGCGCTTCGATTTCGTACCAGATTTTGAATTTCGTGGCTGGGGACCAGATGTTTACCATTTCGGGGCGGGAGTAACGTTCGATCATCTGGTGCGTCCTTTGCTGACGTAAAAGTTTATGTACGGCGTATGGGGCGGGGTTTAGACTGCACATGGAAAAGAGACAAGGCGGGAGGCTGCAATGCGTGGTTTGATTTTTGGATTGCTGGCTTTGGGCGGCCCTGTGCTGGGCGAAGATGTGGTTTGGACCAAGATGACCAGCGAGGCGGAGGTGCTTGAGGCGCTTGATGATAAGGCGCTGCGCTACACGACTGCGAAGCAAACTTTCTATGTTTCAGGCAAGACGCTTTATGATGCGGGGCGACCCAGTTGGGGATATTGGCGCCCGCAAGGTGGGCAGTATTGTTCAGAATGGCCGCCCAATGCGGGTTGGGATTGTTATGATCTTTATGTCAGTGCTGACAAAACGCAGGTGCGGTTTGTAGGGGGGCTGGAAGGTACGGATATTACAATTGGTACGTATGTGCCTTTGCGCGAAGACTAGCGCCCCTCTGGCCCGTCGTAGTGGCGTTCCACTTTGGCAACGCGCAGGGTGTAGTGGCTGTACCACTTTTCCTGACCCATCTTTTGGCCAAAGGCATGTTCGGATTGGGCTTTCCACGCGAGGATCGAGGCTTCGTCTGTCCAATAGCTGACAGTGATGCCAAGGCCATCTTCGTCGCGGGTGGATTCAACGCCGATGTAGCCCGGTTGCTGGGCGGCAAGCTCCATCATGCGATCTGCCATGCGGCCATAGCCCTGATCATCGGCTGTGCGTTGAGCGGTAAAGATCACTGCATAGTACGGAGGGTCAGGGAGTGGGGAAAACCGGCTCATCCGCAATAAACGCGGCTGACGCGGTTGTTTTCGTCGAGCAGGATGTTCAAGCGGCTTTCGATGTGATCCATGGTCACCATCATGCCTGGGCGGATGATGCGTACATTTTTGGCGTCAAAGGTCATGGCCTCGACATCTTCGCGGGATTTGCCGATCAGGTGTTGCAGAGCGTTTGCGCCGCAGGTGCCATTGGTATTGCTCACTTTTACGGCCCTTGTCGTTGGTTCCTTGATGGTGGCTGCTTGGCAGGCGGCGGCTGACATCATCAGTGATATGAGGAGAACGGGTTTCATGGCTTTAGGCACACATGACCCGTTGGATCGTTCCATCTGCGCCTATCACGATGTTCAAGCGATCTTCGGAGTAATCAAGAGTGACTGGAGATTCAGGCGTAAGAACCCGTACCAGATTGGTTTTGATGGCTTTTTTGTTGATCGCGCTGCGCTTTTGACCCACCAGCCCTTGGAGTTCATTGGCGTTACACACGTTTGGGACGGCTGGCGCCTGTGGTTTGGCCACTTCGGGTTCGATGGGTTCACATGCTGCGGCCGCGATAAGCGCGAGGATCAAAAAGGTATGTTTCATAAGACAGAGTTAAACACCGTATTTGGGGTTTGCAAGCTGCGCAAAAAAACAGCCGCATTTCGGCGGCTGTTTGGTTTGTTTATTCCGCTGCGATTTTGATCACAGGGGTCATTTGATCGAGCCATTCTTGCGCTAAGTGGCATTTGATCTGTTGCGACCCTGCCAGATCGCGCATTGGCGGGACCTCTTTTTCGCACAGGTTGTTTGGCACGTTGTCTTTGTGCTTGCAGCGCGTTTGGAACGGGCAGCCTGAAGGCGGATTCATGGCCGATGGGATGTCGCCATCCAAAACGATGCGTTTCTTTTCAACCGATGTGTCCGCGATAGGGACAGCGGACAACAAGGCCTCGGTATAAGGGTGGTACGGAGGAGAGAAGACCTCCTCGGTTGTGCCCATTTCCACCACATGGCCCAGATACATCACCATCACGCGGTCCGACAGATAGCGCACAATGGACAGATCGTGGCTGATGAACAGCAGCGTGGTTTTGTTTTCACGCTGAATTTCCATCAACAGATCGGTCACAGCGGCCTGAACAGACACGTCGAGCGCGGACACGGGCTCATCGGCGACCACCACTTGGGCGTTGCCAGCAAAGGCGCGGGCGATGCCCACACGCTGTTTTTGACCACCAGACAGCTGACGCGGCATCCGATTGGCAAAGGCCCTTGGCAGTTTCACCAGATCAAGCAGTTCCAGCATCCGTTGATGACGCGCCGCCGCATCATCGCCGATCTTGAAGATTTCAAGGGCGCGGATGATTTGGTTGCCCACTGTCATGGAGGGGTTCAACGTGTCGAAGGGGTTTTGGAACACCATCTGGATCGAGGACACGGTTTTTGTGTCGCGGTCTTCGATTGGAACGTCTTCGATGGCCAGATTGTTCAGCGATACATCGCCGTCCGTGGCCGTTTCCAGCCCCATAAGAACCTTGGCGAGGGTGGATTTACCACAGCCCGATTCCCCCACAATGGCGAGCGTTTCGCTTTCACGCGCTTCAAAGGAGATGGTTTCGTTGGCTTTGACCACACGCACATCGCCGCCGCCAAAGAGGGCGTTTGCCGCGACTTCGTAGTATTTCTTGAGCGTGTCAACTTTCAAGACCACTTTGCCGGGTTCAGGTTTTTCGGTGTTGTCACCTGCTGCGATTTTGGCGTTCCAGTCGATTTCAGAAATGCGCAAACAACGGCTTTCGTGACGATCCCGTCCGCCGCCTGTGACATCCTCCATTGGGATGACGCCGCTGTTGCAGCGACCCTCTGCGAAATAATCACAGCGCGGGCCGAAGTTACAGCCAGGAGGGCGTTCGTGGGGCAACGGGAAGTTGCCTGGGATTGCCACCAGCGGGGCCGCGTTTTTGTCAGCACCTGGTAAGGGAATCGAACGGAAAAGCGCCTGTGTGTATGGGTGCTGCATCTTGTCGAACACATCGGCGATGGAGCCTGTTTCAACGGCTTCGCCTGAATACATCACGCACAAACGATCACAGGTGTCGAGCACGAGGCCAAGGTTGTGGGAGATAAACAGCATAGATGTGCCGTATTTTTCGCCCAAGCCTTTGACGAGGTCCACGATGCCCGCTTCCACGGTCACATCAAGCGCGGTTGTGGGTTCGTCCAAAATCAGAAGGGAAGGTTTGGACATCAGCGCCATAGCAATAACGATCCGCTGTTGCTGACCGCCTGACAATTGGTGCGGATAGCTGTCCAACATCCGTTCTGGGTCTGGCATTTTAACGTCGGTGACAACTTCGAGGGCGAGTTTATAGGCGTCCTCGGCGCTGGCGCCTTCGTGGATCATCGGCACTTCCATCAGCTGTTTGCCGATTTTCATCGCGGGATTGAGCGAGGCCATCGGTTCTTGATAGATCATCGCGATTTCGTGGCCACGCAGGGCGCGCAGTTCATCGGGGGAGTAGGTCGCTAGATCGCGGCCTTTGAACTTAATCGTGCCCCCGACAATATCGCCGTTCACGCCCAAATCGCGCATGACGCCAAGCGCCACGGTGGATTTACCGCAGCCAGATTCCCCAACCAGCCCGACAGCTTCGCCTGGCATAACGGTTGTTGAGAAGTCCATTACCGCAGGGATTTCGCCAGCGCGTGTGAAGAATGAAATCGAGAGGTTTTCGATTTCAAGGATTGGTCCGTCGTAGTCCAATTTTGTCATCATATCTCTCCTTAGTCTTTCAGGGATTCTTCGCGCAGGCCATCGGCCAGCAGGTTCAAGCCAAGCACCAGTGACAACAGCGACAAGGCTGGCGTCAGGGCCGGGTGGAGGTAGACGGACAAGAGCTTGCGCCCTGTGTTAATCGTCGTGCCCCAGTCTGGGCTTTCTGGTGGAAGGCCAAGGCCAAAGAAACCCAAGGTCCCGAGAAGGATGGTGGCGTAGCCGATGCGAAGACAGAAATCCACGATCAGTGGGCCACGCACGTTTGGCAGGATTTCCCAGAGCATGATGTACCACGATGTTTCGCCACGCGTTTGCGCCGCTGACACATAGTCGCGTGACTTCACGTCCATGGTCAGGCCACGCATGATGCGGAAGATGGTGGGTGAGTTCACGAAGACCACCGACACAAACACCACAAGCACGCCGCCCGGTACGTCATACAAATCAAGCCAGCTCGGCCAGAAGTCGACCAAAGTGCCACGCCCGCTTTCAGAAATGGTAGAGAAGTACCAAATCAGACCAACAAACAGCACGCCTGCAATAAGCGGTGTGCGAATGTGTGGAAGCACGTGGTAGCGTGAGTTCAACAAAACCACCACAAAGATGATTGGGAAAACGAAGAACACTGCTGCCATATATGCAGGGATACCTGTTGCAACAATTTCCGGCGTAACCAAAAGGTAGAACAAGAGGATCACTGGGAAAGCGAGGATCAGGTTCGCAAGGAAGGACAGAATAGTGTCCAGACGCCCACCGTAGTAGCCTGCTGGCAAGCCAAGGGTGATACCCACGATATAGCCAAACACAGTGGCAAGGGGCGCAATGGCTAGCACAACAGCCGAGCCGTAGACCGCTTGAGAGAACACATCACGAGCCAGCGTGTCACCGCCCAGAAGGTAATAAACATATTGCCCTTCATCTGGGGAACGCAGCGCGGTTCCTGGTACTTTGTTCTTCATGCCAGAGACTTGCACCAGTGGATCATGGGTCGCGATCAGATCGAACACGCCTGCGTAGATGGCGGTAAATATCCAGAAGGTGACCAGCGCAAAGCCGATCATGCCCACGGTGCTGTCAAAGATACGACCATACAGGCCGAGATTGCGTTTGAAGGTGATCGACAGGCCAAAAGTCAGAGCCATAGTGATCCAAACAGGGATAAAGCGGACAAAAATGTTGCCAGCCACGCCGCGCTCTTCAAAGCCGACAAAGAGCGACAGCAGACAGTAGAGCAGGATAACGGCGACTGCGATCCCCAACAGCAATCGGAAGACGTTTCCGATGGAGTCGATGGCGCGGTCAAACCGCTCGGCCGCGGTGTGCCCAAATGATGCAGAAAACACAGGGCTGAGTGCAGCGGTGAGCAGCATTGAACCGAGTGTCAGGCACAGGGCCAACATTGTGATGACAGCAGGCCAATACAGCGTGGCGCCAATAGTTCCAAACCAGCTAAGAGGTTCCATGTTCTTTCTCCCTCTTAAGAAATGCGGATGCGTGGGTTCAAGTAGACGTAGCCGATATCAGATATCAGCTGGGTCAAGAGAACGATCACAACAGAGATGACGGACACGCCCAACAGCACGTCGATGTCGTTGTTACCTGCGGATTGCACAAGCAGCCAACCAAAGCCTTTGTAGTTGAACAAAGTCTCGGTGATGACCACGCCTGTTAGCAGGTAAGGGATTTGCAGGATGATAACGGTGAACGGCGCGATCAGCGCGTTACGCAATGCGTGTTTCATCACAATGTTCTTGAACGACACCCCTTTGAGACGCGCAGTTCGGATGTACTGCGCCGTCATCACCTCGGTCATGGAGGCGCGGGTCATCCGCGCGATATAGCCGATAGAAAAGAGTGCGATGGTCAGAACGGGTAGGGTGAAGTTTTCAAAAGTTGCCCCGTTCATGGCCGAAGCCGCAGAGCCTTTGGCCCATTTGAGCCCCACTGCGGAGGATGCGAAGATCGCAATCAGGATCACACCCGACACATATTCAGGGGTCGCTGAGGTTACGATGGAAAAGGTTGATAGGCTGCGGTCGGTTTTCGATCCTTCGCGCATCCCTGCGAGAACGCCAATGATAAGGGCGGCAGGCACGGTAATCAGCAAGGCCCACATCATCAAGAAGCCCGTCAGCGACAAGCCCCGCCACATAATCACGCCTGCGTCTTCTTTGGCGCGGGTCGAATAACCCCATTTGCCTTGAAGCACACCGCAATAGCGTGGCGCATCTGCGACGGCCATGCCTTGTGTTGCGCAGCGTGCGCGGGTTTCGCCGTCTGTTCCTTCGATCACGTAACCCGGCACAACGCCAAGCCATTCGCCGTATTTTGTCAGCGTGGGGCGTGTGTAGCCACGGTTGCCAAGCCAAGTGGACACTTGTTCATCCGACATGCGGAAGTTGCCTTGCGTTTTGGCGAGCTTTTCGAGGTTGGGGTAAAGGTTTGTCAGGAAGAACACGACAAACGTGAGGCACAATGCCGTAAGCAGCATCACGCCCAGTCGGCGAAGAAGAAATAGTCCCATGGGTTTCCCGTTGATTTGGTGACGAGCCTATTAGGCGACCCGTTCATTTATGCAGCGCGTTTGCCAGCAGCGGCAAATGCCTAGGGGTAGACAAAAAGGGCCGCACCAGTTGGTGCGGCCCAATTTTTAGTAAGTGGCTTAGGCTTTCCAAGCCCACTTATAGATTTGTGGCAGGTATGCGATGTGCATATCAACGCCAACCAAGCCATCTTTGTGGTGACGTGTCACAGTCCGCCAGTATGGCTGGATCGTAACGCCTTCCTCAATCATGATGGTTTGCAGTTTGGCCATCACTTCGCGACGTTTGCCAGCGTCTGCAATGGAGTTTGCTTCTGCGAGAAGAGTGTCAAACTCTTCGTTTGCAAAACCAGATTCGTTCCATGCTTCACCAGAGCGGTAAGCCAGAGCCAGAACCTGTGTGCCCAGTGGACGGTGGTTCCAGTTTGTGGAGGAGAATGGGTATTTCGCCCAGTCGTTCCAGAATGTGGAGCCAGGAAGAACTGTCCGTTTCACCTTCATGCCTGCTTCACGCATTTGAGCCGCAACGGAGTCCGTTGTTGCTTTGCGCCAGTCATCGTCGATGGAGTGCAGTTCGTGCTCGTAGTCCAGCATGCCAGCTTCTTCGGCCAGTGCTTTCGCTTTGGCTGGGTCAAATGGCAGACGGGTTACAGAAGCGTCGTGCTCTGGGTGGACAGGACCAACGTGGCAGTTGTCCGCAGGAACACCCTGACCGTTCACGCCAAGTTCCAGAACAATCGCGTTGTCTACAGCCATAGCAATGGCCTGACGCATGCGCTTGTCTTGGTACTGTTCGTGAGTCTGGTTCGGGCGCACAACAACTGTGGCACCAGAAACAACATCGGACTGTGTCAGACCGAGGCCTGTCATGATGTCGATGAATTCACCAGTGGATTCCCAGTTCATGTCGATTTCATCAGCGTCAAACGCAGCTACGAAAGCCGCAGCGTCTGTGCCGTAGTCGATGAATTCGATGCGGTCGACGTAACCACCTTTGCCAGCGGCATAGCCCCACCATTCGAAACCTTCGTTCCGTTTGATTGCGCCTTTAACGCCAACTTCCAATCCGTCTGGAACCATGTAGCCAGTCCCAACAGCTGTGCCGAGCATATCTTCTGGGTTATGAGAAGAGTGCACGATCGCAGCTGGGTAGTCTGCCATGCCTGGAATGATTGTGATGTCTGGGTTTGGCAGCTTCAGCATAACTGTGTGGCTGTCCATAACCATGATCGCACCCTCAAGTGCTTTGTTGGTTTCTGGATCGATCAAGGAGGACATACGGCCCGCCATTGAGTTACCTTCAACGTCTTTTTCACACCAGCCAGCGATGTTGCGTGCAACATCTTCAGCTGTGAAATCGTCGCCGTTGTTCCACTTAACGCCTTTACGCACGTTCAGAGTGTATTCCGTCGCGTCTGCGTTTGCTTCCCATGACTCCAGCAGCATTGGCTCAAAGGAACCGTCGGAGTTGTACTCTACGAGATACTCCAGCCAACCAGCTGTGTATGTCGCGATTTGTGTCCAGTCGAATGTGCGTGGATCTTTAAGAGCGCGCACTTCCATCTGCATGCGGATGGTCCCGCCTTTTTTAGCATGTGCTGCTGCTTCGGCTTTTTGAGCGCCGATCAGTGCATATGCTGCAGTAGATGTCAGACCCAGAGCAGTTGTACGTGCCAAAAACTCGCGGCGGGACAATTCGCCCGTTGCGTGCTCTTTGGCGTACATTTCTGCAACCGGATGCGTGTTGATTGGTGTCGTGGTCATATTTTTCTCCCTGATAGACCAAAAATCTTAAACAGGAGAACATAGCGAGGTCTTGCTTGCAACCCCTTGGGCCTGAACGGCCCGCTACATTCTCTGGCACTTTTCTGTGAATTTGGCGAATTAGGAGCCAAAGATTGTGTGCCCTTCTAGAAGTGAGGGAACACCTTCTTGGTGTTAGGTAATTCGCGACATTTCCCGTCGGTTTTGCGACAAAGGGGAGATTTTGAGCGCGATTGAGGTGAACCAAATTCACCTGTGTTTCAGAATATTTAGGCTAAAAGATAGAAATAATCCGAGAAAACAACGGGTTTCGCGCTACTTTTGAACGGTTTGTCTGAACTGTTTGGGGGTTTGACCCTGTTTGGCTGAGAACAATCGGGTGAAGTAGGCCGCTGAAGAAAAGCCGAGATGGTTGCTGATTTCGAGCACTTTATGATCGGTGTTTGACAGCATCATGCGGGCCTCTGCCAGAACACGTTCTTGGATCAGGCGCGAGGCGGACTTGCCGTTCACCTGTTGGCAGACACGGGTTAGGTGCGTGGGGGTTACGCCAAGTTCTTTGGCATATTCAGCAAGCGTGCGGCCCGTGCGATATTCTTTTTCAAGGATGTTGACGAAGCTTTCCATCAGGCGCTGGGCCGCGGTGGATTTTGACTCTTTAAAGTGTTTTTGCGCCATGCGTGCCACATTAATGGCCAACAGGCCAACAAGGTATTCCACGGACAAGTTCCGGCCGATTTCCGAGGTGTTAAATTCGGCAAACACGCGGTCAAAGCGATTGGCGATCTGCTTTTGATCCATAAGGTTCAGGATTGGAAGGAATACGTTTTGGCTGGGCAGAACAACGGGCACGTCAGGATCAATGGAGACCACAACGCCAAAGACGTTTGAGGACAATTCGAGTTGATGTGGTACGTCGTTGGGAATGAAAATGACCGTGTTTGGCCCAAAGGAGCGGGTCACGCCGTTGATCATGCAACGTCCGTTGCCTTTGGACACCCAAAAGAACTTGTTCAGACCATTACAGCTGTCCAGACGCAGTTCTGGGTGGCTAGAGCGCAAAGTTCCTGCAAGCGAACCTACAAAAACCCGTTGCTCAGCATCGGGGAACAGAGACGGTGACGGCTCTTCCATGTGAAATCCTTCGGGGCAGCTTCAGGAAAAATTATCATGTATAGTGACTCACTAGAAATCAAAACGCGGAGCATTTCAAGGAGAGGTTGAGGCAATTTTGCGAAGCTCGTTCTCTGATGTGTTTGTGGCGGGGTCGATTTGGTGCCAGTCGGCCATTTTGGATCGAAACCAAGTGCGTTGGCGTTTGGCGTATTGCAGTGTTTGGGTTTTTGCCCGTGAAATCGCAGTGTTAAGGTCAAGTTCATCGTTGAGATAGGCGACCAATTCGCGGGCGCCAATGGCCTGAGCAGAGGGTAAGGTTGGATCCCATCCATCCGCTATATAGGCGCGGACTTCGTCCAATGCGCCCATGTCCATCATGAGGTCAAATCGACGTTCGATCCGTTCTGCCAGCCAATCGCGATCAGAAGTGAGGGTTATTTTCACAGCTGATTCTGGGGCAACCAGTGGCGGAGGTGTTTGTGCCTGCCAGTGCGCCATGCCTTTGCCTGTGGTGCGCAGCACTTCCCAAGCGCGTTGCAGGCGTGCGGGATTGTTTTGATCCAAGTTGGCGAGTGTTTGGGGATCTTCCGCCTGTAAGTCAGGCAAGAACCCGTCTTTCCCTTGTGTCAAACGACGATCATCCCCCAGTGCGCGGATTTCGCTTGGGATAGGGGGAATTTCGGCGAGCCCTTTGGTCAGTGCCGCAAAATAGAGGCCCGTTCCGCCAATGATTATGGGGCGTTTCTGGGTTGTTTTTAAAACCCCAGCCACATCGCGCAGCCAGTGCCCAGCGGAGTAGGGCGTGTGTTTTCCGATGTGTGCATAGAGATGGTGCGGAGCCTGCGCCTGTTCTTCGTCATCAGGGCAGGCAGACAGCACAGACCAGCAATCATAGACCTGCAAGGCATCCGCATTAATGATGCAGCCATCAAACAGCGCGGCCAAGCGCAATGCGAGCGCGGATTTGCCCGAAGCTGTGGGTCCAGCAATGAGGATGGGAGTGGTGTCGTTGGTCATTTCTTAGGTCTGTCGTGGGGCTTTTGCGTAAATTCTGCACCTTTCATAGTCGACTGCTGCACAATTTGCCATTGTATCGGAACGGCTTTTCCGACAGTTTGCCGCGAAGCACCAGACGTAAGGAATCGCGCATGTCCACCGACAGCCAAGACGGTTTGAAGCCGACCTATAAAAGGGTCATGTTGAAAATTTCCGGCGAGGCGTTGATGGGCGATCAAGGGTTCGGTTTGAATCCTCCGACGGTGGAACGTATCGCAAAAGAGATCAAATCGGTTCACGATCTTGGCGTTGAAATTTGCTTGGTTATTGGCGGGGGCAACATTTTTCGTGGGCTGCAAGGCAGCGCGCAAGGGATGGAGCGGACCACTGCGGATTACATGGGGATGCTTGCCACAGTGATGAACGCATTGGCCATGCAGGGTGCTCTGGAAAGCCATGGCATTCATACGCGGGTGATTTCGGCGATCCCGATGGATCAGGTCTGTGAGCCCTATATTCGCCGCCGCGCGGTGCGCCACCTTGAAAAGAAACGTGTGTGTATTTTCGCGGCTGGCACGGGCAACCCTTATTTCACTACGGATACAGCGGCCACATTGCGCGCCAATGAAATGTCGTGTGAAGCGATCTTTAAGGGGACGCAGGTGGATGGGATTTACGACAAAGATCCCAAAACAAATGATGATGCTGTGCGGTATGACACTGTTTCGTATGACGAAGTGTTACAAAAGAATTTGAAGGTTATGGATGCCAGTGCGATTGCCTTGGCCCGTGACAACAATAAACCCATCGTGGTGTTTTCCCTAGACGAGCCAGGTGGCTTTGCTGGAATTTTACGCGGCGAGGGGACTTACACTAAGGTAGGGTAAACCCTATCTGGTTAGAACTGAGGGCAAGACTGGCCCCGAGGGAGTAGAATTATGTCTGACGATTTGGAAATTGATCTGGATGATCTGCAACGCCGTATGGATGGCGCATTGAACGCTTTGAAGACGGATTTTTCGTCTTTGCGGACAGGCCGCGCGTCTGCATCCATCTTGGATACGGTGATGGTTGAAGCCTATGGCAGCCAAATGCCGTTGAACCAATGTGGCACGGTGAATGTGCCAGAGCCGCGCATGATTACGGTTACTGTTTGGGACAAAGACCTGATCAACGCTGTGGACAAAGCGATCCGCAACTCTGGCCTTGGGATCAATCCTGTAGGCGATGGTATGACGATCCGCTTGCCGATTCCTGAGTTGAACGAGGAACGTCGGCAGGAACTCGCCAAAGTGGCGGGTGGTTATGCAGAAAACGCGCGTGTGGCTATACGCAACGTGCGCAAAGATGGTATGGACCAAGTTAAGAAAGCCAAAGGCGCTGGTATGGGCGAAGATGACCAAAAGATATGGTCAGATGAAATCCAAACCATGACGGATGCGGCGATTGTAAATATTGATAAGGCGGTCGACGCCAAACAAGAAGAGATCATGCAGGTATAAGCCAGATCAACTGGTAAAACTGTGTAGAGTAGAAAACAGGTTTATGGATAAAACAATTGAACAGAGTTCCGCAGACCATGTTGCGATCATTATGGATGGCAACGGGCGCTGGGCGACTGCGCGGGGTTTGGAACGGCTAAAAGGCCACGTCAAAGGTGTGGATCGTGTGCGCGATGTTATTCGTGCGGCACCCGAATTTGGTGTTGGCTTTCTAACTGTCTTTGCGTTTTCCACTGAAAACTGGAAACGGAGCGAACGTGAAGTCACGGGGCTGATGAACCTGTTCAAACGTTATATTCGCGGTGAAGCGGCAACGCTTGATGAAGACAATGTGCGGGTACGTTTTATCGGGGATCGCAAGCAGTTGGATGCGAAGTTGAATTCGCTGATGACAGAGTTGGAAAAGCTAACCGCGAAGAACACTGGGTTAAAGCTGACCATTGCGCTGAACTATGGCGGACGGGACGAGATTACACGCGCGGTTGCGCGGATCACCAAAGCTGCGAACATGGGCATGATTAAGCCTGAGGATGTCAGCGAACAGATGATCGGCAATTTCCTTGATACCGCTGATTTGCCTGATCCTGATCTGATTATTCGCACATCTGGCGAGTGTCGCACGTCGAATTTCCTACCTTGGCAAGCCTGTTACGCAGAATATGCGTTTACGGATACGGCCTGGCCCGATTTCACAGTGCCCGAAATGGTAAAGATCCTGACGCAATTCCGAGCGCGAGATCGGCGTTTTGGTGCCGTTTCCTTGAAATGAGCAGTAAGGCCGACTTTTCCGACCTGATCCCACGGGTTGTGTCTGCCTTGGCGTTGGTTCTGGTTGGATTGGGCTGCATTTGGGTCGGTGGCGATGTCTTTGGCGTTTTGCTGATTATTGCCGCAGGTTTGATGGCTTGGGAAACGAGCCGTATGCATTCGGAGCAAATGCTGGTGCATTACGCCTATGGGCTGGTGATTGCGGCGGTGGTGTTGTCCACGATATTTTTGCCAGCCACTTGGACGGCTGTTTTGGCGGCTTTTGCAATCGCGGCCGCACTGTTTGGGCATCATACACGGCCCCCCGTTGTTTTTGCGTCCGTTGGGATCGTTGTGGCCTGTGCGACCTTGTTTGTGCTGCGCAGTCAATTCGGATTTGATTGGACACTGTGGTTGCTGGTGGTTGTCGTAGCAAGCGATGTGGGCGGGTATTTTGCGGGTAAACTTATCGGTGGCCCCAAGATTTTGCCCCGTATTAGCCCCAAGAAAACTTGGTCAGGCACGCTCGGTGGGTGGGCTTTGGCTGCGGTGATTGGCATTTTGGCGATGCTGATGGGCATGGGCGGTTTTGGGTTGGTGGTTTTGTCCATTGTTGTGGCCATAGCCGCACAGATCGGTGACTTGCTAGAAAGCCTGATGAAACGCAAAGCAGGCATCAAAGACAGCAGTAATTTGATCCCTGGTCATGGCGGTTTGTTGGATCGGTTCGACGGGGTCATGGGCGCGGCTGTGGCGCTGGGCCTTGTTCTTGCACTTGGCGGAGCAGGCCTGTTGGGGATGGCGTGATGCGGCGTGTTTCGGTGTTTGGATCCACGGGTTCCGTTGGGCAAAACACGGTTGATCTGATTGCGCGGAGGCCCGACGATTTTGACGTTGTTGTGCTGAGCGGTGGGGGCAATGTGGCCTTGCTGGCAGAGCAAGCGATTGCGCTGAAGGCCAAGGTTGCCGTTGTGGCGCAAGATGCCTTGTTAGCAGATTTACGTGCTGCCCTTGCGGGCAGTGGTGTGGAAGCACGGGCGGGGCGTGATGCCTTGCTAGAGGCCGCAGCGATGCCCGTAGATTGGGCCATGTCGGCGGTTGTTGGATTTGCAGGGTTAGAAATCAGTCTGGCGATTGCGCAAAATTCCAAGGCTTTGGCGCTGGCCAATAAGGAAAGTTTGGTCTGTGGTGGTGCCTTGGTGCAAAGCACATGTGCCAAAACGGGTTGTTTGTTGCTGCCTGTCGATAGCGAGCATTCGGCGATTTATCAGTGTATTGGTGGGGCAGACAAAGCGGTGGAGCGGATTATTCTGACCGCGAGCGGGGGGCCGTTTTTGAACGCATCCCAGAAGACCATGGAAAATGCTACGCCAGAACAGGCGGTGGCGCATCCAAATTGGGATATGGGGCAACGTATTTCCATCGACAGTGCATCCATGTTCAACAAAGCCATGGAAGTGTTGGAAACCCATGTGTTGTTTGATGTGACGCCTGCGCAGATAGAGGTGATCATTCATCCTCAGTCTATCATTCATTCCATGGTTGGGTTTGATGACGGCGCGATCATGGCGCATCTGGGGCCACCTGATATGCGCGCACCGATTGGATTTGCCTTAAATTGGCCAGAAAGGGCTGATTTACCCGTCGAGCGTTTGGATTTCGGCACGTTGGGAGGTTTGACCTTTCAACATCCTGATACAGATCAGTTCCCATCGCTGGCATTGGCCCAGCAAACGATGGATATGGGCGGATTGGCAGGGGCGGCGTTCAACGCAGCAAAAGAAGCAGCATTGGATATGTTTTTGGCACGCGAGATTGGGTTTTTGGATATGGCGCGGGTGGTTCGCGCGGTTCTGAGCCAAATAGACGCGAACAAAAATGGTGATGTGACACTGGACGCCGTGATTGCTATGGACGCGCAAGCAAGAGAAAGATCGGCTGAGGCCGCGAGAAAAGGGTTTACCTAAATGTTTGATTTTCTGTCTTATATTCCGTTTATCGGCGGAACACTGACGTTCATCGTCCCTTTCATCATTGTGCTGAGCATTGTGATTTTTAT
>CAYWIR010000015.1:0-14544 GCA_964458375.1 uncultured Neptunicoccus sp. | reverse complement strand
TGCGCTGCATCAAAGGGGAAAAGGTAGAAGACGAAGAGTGTCGTTTGTTCAACCTTTTGCTCGACACAGAAGGCAATAGGATTGCCCAGATGGATATGCAGGCCCTTCCTAAAGGTGGAAAAGCGGTCGCTGGCGTAGATATTGCAACGCCACTGGGGTCTTTGCTGACAGCGCAGGTTGTTATGAAAATCGACGCTGGCAAGGCCAAGCGTTACCCTTACACATGGTGTGACACGCAGGGCTGTTACGCCCGCTTTGGTATGACAGCAGCTGAAATCACCGCTATGAAACGCGGCGCCAAGGCCGTGATTGTGATTTCATCCGTTGCAGCACCAAACGAACCGTTGTCCTTGGACCTGTCGCTTAAGGGTTTCACGGCGGCGTGGACGGCCATTGAGCCTAAGTAAGCAAAACTTGCTTTAGAATTTTGAAAGACCCCGCCTTGCGCGGGGTTTTTTATGCGTGGCGTTTTAAGGCAATCACCGCATTCAGACCACCAAACGCAAAAGCGTTGCTGATCGCGGCCTTTATAGGCGTTTCACGGGCGGTGTTTTTTACGATGTCCAAATCACAGGCTGGATCATCTGTCGTGTGGTGAATGGTTGGGGCCAAATGACCGTCTTTCACCGCGGCAATACAAGACAACAGTTCTATCGCGCCCGTGCCGCCCATAATGTGCCCGTGCATGGATTTGGTTGAGGCAATGGCCATGCCTTCGGCCGCGTTGCCAAAGGCTTGACGCAATGCCGCCACCTCGGTCTTGTCGTTTACGGCTGTCGCGGTTCCATGGGCGTTTACATAACCCACGTCTTCGGCATTCAGCCCAGCATCCGCCAACGCCCCTGCCATGGCCCGCGCCGCCCCATCTTGGTTCGGCACCACGATTTCAGCAGCATCCGCTGTCATTGAAAAGCCAGCCACCTCGGCCAAAATGGTCGCGCCGCGGGCTTTGGCATGTTCATACTCTTCAAATACAAACACCGCCGCGCCTTCGCCTTGCACCATGCCGTTGCGCGTTGCACAAAACGGGCGGCATCCATCAGGGGACAGCACACGCAATCCTTCCCACGCCTTGATCCCGCCAAAGCACAGCATACTGTCACTGCCCCCTGTTAGCATCACTTTGGCCCCACCAGAGCGGATCATTTGGACCGCCTGCCCCATGGCGTGATTGGATGAGGCACAGGCAGTAGACACCGTAAAACAAGGGCCTTTGGCCCCGTGCACCATCGACACATGGCTGGCGGCCGCATTCATCATCAGGCGTGGCACCACGAAGGGATGCACACGGTTTTTGCCGTCTTCATAAACGGATTTGTAGTTTTGATCCTGCGTTTGCAGCCCGCCCCCTGCAGAGCCGAGCACAACCCCTGTAGAAAGCGCCAGATCGCCCGACAGGTCCAAGCCTGATTGGGTCAAAGCCTCTTGCGCGGCGATCAGCGCGAATTGTGTGAAAGGATCATAAAGAGCTAGCTCAGAACGTGAGAAATGCGCGTTTGCGTCAAAATCGGCAATCTGTGCGCCGATCTGTACCGACAGGCGGTCCACGTCGTCAAACTGCATAGGACCAATACCACATTTGCCATTCAACATGGCGCTCGTCACGGCATTTGCGGTTTTGCCAAGGGCGCAAATGGCCCCTTGTCCAGTGATTACCACACGGGTCTGCGCCATGCCCTAGCCAACCTGATCCGCGACCAGCTGTTCCACGGCGGTGCTGATGGCCTGAACAGAGGAAATGTCGAAATTGGACGCCTCTGGATCATTCGCGTTGAACGGCACGCTGACGCTAAAGGCTTCTTCGATGGCGAAAATCACTTCAACCACGCCCAGACTATCAATACCCAAGTCCTCTAGCGAGGCATCGTCTGCAACGTCCTCAGGTGCAAGCAAGGCCTGCTCTGCCAGTATCTCTCGTATTTTAGCGATTACGGACATTCTATGCGTCACCCGTGGTCAAACATTTGGATTGTGATTAATCCGTTTCGTCACTCTTGGAAACCATCTTTTCAAGGCGCGCGACCTTGGCCACCAATCTGGGCAATCGGCGCAAGGCTTTGTAGGCTTCGATATTCAGGTTCATCTTCATGGCGGGGCTGCCCATCATCACACGGCCCGAAGGCACATTGCTTGAAATTCCCGATTTGCCCGCCGCGATGACATCTGATCCAATGGTGATGTGATCCGCCACGCCAACCTGCCCGCCAAGCACGACGCGATCCCCAATCACACTGCTGCCAGCAACGCCCACTTGGCCACACAGCAAACAGTTTTCACCGACAGTCACGTTGTGACCTACATGCACAAGATTATCGAGCTTGGTGCCGTTTCCGATGGTCGTATTTGCAATGGTGCCCCGATCCAAGGCAGAGTTTGCGCCGATTTCCACGCGATCCCCGAGAATGACCGACCCAAGGGAGTTGATCCGCGCAAAACCAGTGGTTTTGCTGGCACTGGTGATTTGACCTGTGGCCTTGGCTTCTTCGACCGCACCTGGTTTGGGCGTTACATAGGAAAAACCATCGACCCCCACAGCAACCCCTTGTTGTGCGTAAAAGTCATCGCCAATTTGGACCCGCGCACCAATATGAACACCTTGGTAAATCAGTGGGTTATGACCGATAGTTGCATCACGCCCAATGCTAGAATGGCTGGCAATACGCGCGTTATCCCCGATGCTCACACCTTCAGAAATAACAACAAACGGGCCAATGGACGGGTTCGCGCCAATCTGCGCGGACGGGTCGATCACCGCTGTTGGATGGATGCCCAGTGGAATATCGGGCACATGTTCGAATACCCGCGTCACCCCTGACAAGACATATCTTGAGCGCGGGGCAAACACGGCGGCTTTCAACCCCATGCCTTCCCAATCGGCCCCCTCCCAAACGACAGCAGCCTGCGCCTGCCCCGCCTTTAGCGGCTCTGCATAGGTTGGTTCCATAGCCAGCGCGAGTTGGTCTGCCTTGGCTTTTGCAGGCTCTTGCACCGAAGACACCTTAAGGGACAGATCGCCCGCGGCTTCTGCGCCCAATTGCTCGGCTATGTCTGCGATTGTGTATGTGGTCATGGCCTGTCTCCAAACGAGAACGGGCGCCCAAATCAGGCGCCCGTTGATCCCGAAATCAGTTGGGTTTTACCCCTGAACAGATTGCAATGCCACCCCAGCTTTGCTGAGGGCGCGGAAGATCGTTTTATCGCGACCATAAATGTCGTTGCGATAGTTCACACGGCCATTTTCACCAAAGAACGCCGTGCGATAGTTCAGATAGATCGGAACGGGTTGTTGCAGGTTCACATACTGCTCGCGGCCTGTTTTCAACCAGCCATGGAACGCGCCTTTTGGGTCAGACGTTTGTTTTTCCAACAGTTTATACGCAAACTCGAACGGTTTTTGCACCCGCACACAGCCATGGCTGAACGCGCGAACTTCGCGTTTGAACAGGCTTTTGGACGGTGTGTCGTGCAAATAGATGTTGTATTTGTTCGGGAACATAAACTTCACCAAGCCAAGCGCGTTGCTTTTGGATGGCTTCTGTTTGATGGAATACGGGAAGTTCTTTTCGTTGTATTGCGCAAGGTTCACGTTGGCAGGGTTAATGGACTTGCCCTTGCTGTTCACCATCCGCATCCCACGCCGCGCCAAGAAACCCGGGTCCTTCTTTAGGATCGGAAGGTATTCTTTGCCAGCAATGGAACGCGGAACATGCCATGTGGGGTTCACAACCATATGGGTCATCTGATCGTGAAACTCTGGTGTACGATCCTTGGAAACTTTGCCAATCACGGTCACCGAAGTGAACGTCACACGGTCATTGTCGTAAACGTTAAACCGAAAGTCGGCCAAGTTTACCACGATATGGCGCTTGCCACGGCTACGGTTCATCCAGCGTTCGCGCTCTAGGTTAACCAATACCTGCTGCAAGCGCTGCTCGGCAGAGGCATTCATCACTTTGATCGTGCCAGGCCCAACAACACCATCTGCGTTCAAGCCGTGATCTGTTTGAAATTGCTTCACAACTTTCAACAGGCTTTCATCGAACCCTGAATCTGCGCCCAAACGCCCATAGCCCATGGCGGACAGACGGTTGCGCATTTTCACAACGTTTTTGCTTGATGAGCCTGGTTTCAGAGTGGCCACAGGAATTTTTGCACCAAACCCACCTTTGCCAATCAGGCGTTCCAAACGGCGCTTTTCACCGATCAGACGGCCATATTCAGGGTGTTTTGGGGCCAAAGCCTTAAAGAACCCACTTGGGGAGCTGCGCGAAATGGCATCGAGCAGCGCATATTCGGAACGGCGTGGCGGTTGCACGGCGATTTCTTTGTCAACGCGCTTTGGGTCCAGAACGCCAGAGGATAGATCATGTGCATAGCTGAGGAAAATTTCCGTAGCCAAGGCTTCGGCATCTGCGCCAGCTTCGCCTTTTTGATTGAGCAAAGCCGCTTTCAGCTCTGACACGCGATATTGTTTGGTTGGCAAAGCATGGTCACCGGCAGATGACAGCGCAGAAATCAGAGCCTGCGCCCGCTTTTTATTTTTGTTGCCCACCCAAAGCGGTTTGAAACCCTGTTTGGCGTAAAACTGCTTAGCCTCCGCAGACAGCGACTTGTCACTGTTTACAGCAGCAGCAATTTTGGCTTTGGTAGGTTTTGCAACGGCAGCAGGTGCCGTGAACAATGAAACCGATGCAAAAGCAGTCGCAAGCGCAACCCCCATGAACTTACTACGCGAAAAAATCATATGTCCCTCAATACAATGTCGTCGTTTTGACTGTGCTTACGTTACATCATGGGTACGAAACATAGTCTAATCAAGTTTTCGGCAAAATTTTGCCAAATTTGGAGTATAAACTGCACTCACGAGGCAACCAAAATGTGATCAAAGTCACAATCTGACGAAAAAGAGCTAAGTCTACGCAAGGTAAGCAGAAAAACGCTCATGCAAAAAGACAAGGCTTGGTTTGCGAATCGCTTTGTGTAATAAAACGTCAAGAATTGTGATCTGGGACACTAATATGATCCGCGCAGAAGCGTGGACACAATGACGAGACAGTAGACTATGACTGGCAAAACAAACGATCTTCTATCGCGGCGCAAGCTGCTTGGTGCCTTCGCAGGTATCGCAGCGGTTACTGCAACGCCCTACTACGCGAACGCAGCTGGCTACCTTAAGGGTGCTGGTAAAATTCGCAAAGTGAACCTTCGCAACCAGCGCACAGGTGAATCTCTGAACACGATCTATTGGGTCGAAGGTCAGTACATCAAACCCGCTCTCGAAGAGATCAACTATTTCATGCGCGACTGGCGTCAGAACGCGACCCGCAACATGGACCGCCGTAATGTGGACCTGATGGCGGCGGCCCTGAACCTGCTGGACACAGACGAGCCGTTCTTGGTTCTCTCTGGCTACCGCACATCGCGCACCAACAACATGCTGCGCTCCAGATCGCGCGGCGTTGCAAAGCAAAGCTATCACGTCAAAGGTATGGCCGCTGATCTTCGCTTGGGCTCCCGCTCTGTTAGCCAGATCGCCAAAGCAGGCATTTCCTGCAAATCAGGTGGCGTTGGTCGGTATCACGGATCGAATTTCGTACACTTTGATTGTGGCCCTGTCCGCACATGGCGCGGCTAAGCTCTCTCAAATCTTGAAAAGAACCCGCTTCGGCGGGTTTTCTTTTGCCTGCGCTACAGACTGAGCTGCATCATGGGCAATTCGCGGCCTTCGATACTGCCTGATGGGGTTGTTCCAACTTCCACAAACCCTTGTTTGGCGTAAAACCCAACGGCTTTGGGATCCGAACTCAGCACAAGTGTCTGCAAACCCTTTTGATGGGCCAGTCGAAAGATCGTGGTCCATAACATGCGCCCGACCCCGCGTCCCTGCACCTTGGGATCAACAAAGAACAGCGACACTTCACCTGTGCCTGCTTCCTGAACATGAAGCGCTGCACATCCCAAAAGGACTCCATCGTCTTCGGCTACCCACATCTGCGTGTTGGCCAGTGTGTCTTCTGTGATCGTCAATTCGGCGCGGCAGGCCTCCATAAACGCATCATCATATCCGTTCGATTGCTTTGATCGAAACACTACATCGGTCAGGGCTGCGCAATCCGCAGGCTGCGCTGGTCGCAGGCGCAGCGTCATTCGCGCACCGTGCCATCCCCGCGCACCAGATATTTAAAGCTGGTCAGCTGTTCCGCCCCCACAGGCCCGCGCGCGTGCATCTTACCCGTGGCAATGCCAATTTCCGCGCCCATTCCAAATTCACCACCATCGGCAAACTGTGTCGATGCATTGTGCATTAGGATCGCACTGTCCAAACGCCCAAAGAACATTTCAACCGCAGCATCGCTTTCGGCCATGATGCAATCCGTGTGGTTCGACCCATAGTCTTGAATATGTGCGATTGCACCTTCAACACCGTCCACAACACGGGCCGCAATAATCATGTCGAGGAATTCACGGCCAAAATCATCCGCCTCAGCCGCTGTGACGCCTTCAATCCCTTGGATAGCTGCATCGCCGCGCACTTCTACACCAGCGGAGAGTAATTCGGATACAAACGGTGCGCCGTGGGTTTCAAAAAATGCTTTATCCACCAGCAAACACTCGGCCGATCCGCAAATCCCCGTGCGCCGCGTTTTCGCGTTCATGACAACGGCTTTGGTCTTTTCCAAATCCGCGCTGGCATCCACATAGACATGGCAAATGCCTTCAAGATGCGCAAACACAGGCACCCGCGCATCTGATTGAACGCGCCCCACAAGGCCCTTACCGCCACGGGGGACGATCACATCAATATAATTCGTCATAGTGAGCATTTCACCAACCGCAGCACGGTCCCGTGTGGGCACCAGTTGAATGGCCGCCTCAGGCAGGTTCGCGCTTTTCAGTCCTTCAACAAGACATTCATGGATCAAAGTCGAGGAATGGAAACTTTCTGATCCGCCGCGCAAAATCGCGGCATTGCCTGCCTTCAGGCACAAGGCCCCAGCGTCTGCTGTCACGTTTGGGCGGCTTTCATAGATCACGCCAATCACACCGAGGGGCGTGCGCACCCGTTGGATGTTCAAACCCGTTGGTTGCGTCCATTCCGCAATGATGCTGCCAACGGGGTCGCTTTGCTCTGCCACCGCGCGCAATCCACCCGCCATGGACAAGATGCGTTCTTTGTTCAGCATCAAGCGGTCCATCATGGACGGGGACAGACCCTTTTCAGCGCCGTAATCCAGATCCAACAGATTGGCCGCAATGATATCATCCATACGCCGCACAATGGCATCAGCCGCGCCAATCAGGGCCGCATGTTTGCGTTCTGCGCTGGCATAGGCCAGCTCTTTGCTTGCCTCTTTCGCCAATGCGCCAATGTTCTGCATCAATCCTGCAATGTTCTCCACAGACCTGTCTCCTCACCCAACCATATCATCCCGATGTACCAGCGCCGCGCGCCCCACGTACCCGAGAATGTCTGAAATTTCTGTACTTTGATGGCCCGCAATGGACCGTGTTTCAACCGCGTTGTATCCAATCAGGCCCCTGACGCATTCCACACCATCTGGCCCAACAACAGAGACAGGATCGCCCCGCTGGAAATCCCCATCCACATCGCGCACCCCTGCTGCCAGCAGGGATTTTCCTCCGCTCAAGGCTTTGGCCGCCCCTGCGTCTACGGTGATGACGCCGCGAGGTTTCATGCCAGCAATCCACTGTTTGCGGGCCGCTTGTGGGTTCGTGGCAGCAATAAACCAACTGGCCGCCCCGCCACTTTCCAACGCGCGAAGGGGTTGCAGTTGATTGCCCTCCATGATCGCCATGGCACAGCCTGCTTGCATGGCAGATTTCGCCGCCATCAACTTGGTTTTCATGCCGCCTTTGGACGCCGCAGTGCCCGCATCCCCTGCCATGGCTTCCAGCTCTGGCGTGATCTCGGTCACGGTGTCGAATTTCTTGGCGTTTGGGTCCACCTTTGGATTGCCCGAATAGAACCCATCCACATCTGAGAGCAGAACCAACACATCAGCCCCCGCCATGGAGGCCACTTGTGCCGCCAAGCGATCATTATCCCCGAAACGGATTTCATCTGTCGCAACCGTGTCGTTTTCATTGACGATCGGCACGACCCCATGGCCGAGCAAAGCCTCAAACGTGGCGCGTGAATTCAAATACCGCCGCCGATTGCCGCTGTCATCTAAGGTGAGCAAAACCTGCGCCGTCTTTATCCCATGGGGCGCCAAAACCTCTTCATAGGCCCGCGCCAAGCGAATTTGGCCAACAGCCGCCGCCGCTTGGGATTGATCCAACGTTAGGGACCCTTCGGCCAAGCCCAGCACCCGCCGCCCCAGCGCAATGGACCCAGAGGAGACGATAACAACCTCCCGTCCCTGTTCCTTCTGTCCATGAATGTCCAGAGCAAGAGATTTCAACCAGTCGAGGCGAAGCGCACCAGATGCGGCATCGACCAGCAACGCCGATCCAATCTTCACAACGATCCGTTTTGATCCTGTCAGCGGGTTTTGTGTTACGGACGCCATGCGGTTTCCTCCGTTGCCGCCTCCGACACATCGCGGTGGGTGATTTCCGCGCGAATGGCGCGCAACACATCCGTCACCCCGTCCCGCGCCACTGCCGAGATTTGGAACACTGTGCCCCCTGTCGCCTCAACAAGTGCGTTGTGTTTGGTCGCTTGTTCCACGTCATCAAGGGCATCAATCTTGTTGAGCGCCGTGACCCGTGGCTTATCGGCCAATTCTCCGCCGTATTGTTCCAATTCGTTGATAATGGTTTGGTAATCCGCCACCACATCTTCGGATGTGCCATCAATCAAATGCAACAGTACCGCGCAGCGTTCCACGTGCCCCAAGAACCGATCCCCGATGCCTTTGCCTTCATGGGCGCCTGCGATCAGACCTGGAATATCGGCAATCACAAACTCTGCATTGTCGACACCGACAACGCCAAGGTTTGGGTGCAGTGTGGTAAACGGGTAATCCGCAATCTTTGGCCGCGCATTGGACGTGGCCGCCAGAAACGTGGATTTCCCTGCATTTGGCAAGCCAAGCAGCCCTGCATCTGCAATCAGTTTAAGGCGCAGCCAAACAGTACGCTCGATCAGCGGCTGGCCTGGATTGGCGCGGCGCGGTGCTTGGTTCGTTGAGGACTTGAAGTGCAAGTTACCAAAGCCACCGTTGCCGCCTTTGGCCAACAGAAAACGCTGCCCCACCTCGGTCAAGTCCGCGATGACGGTCTCCTCGTCTTCTTCCAATATCTCTGTGCCAACAGGCACTTTCAAAACCACATCTTCGCCGTCCCGACCAGAGCGTTGCTTGCCCATGCCGGGCCGCCCGTTTTGCGCGAAAAAGTGTTGTTGATAGCGAAAATCGATCAGCGTGTTCAGCCCATCAACCGCTTCGGCCCAGACATCACCGCCGCCACCGCCGTTGCCCCCATCAGGACCACCGAACTCTTCATGCGCGGCCCGTCGGAAAGACACACAGCCGTTGCCGCCCGCACCGGATTTCAAATGTACTCTGGCAAGATCAAGGAATTTCATGGCTTAGCTTTCATAGTCTTCGCGGCGCAACCGATAGAGGATTATCGGATGAGCGTCCACCCGCGCGGCAGAATTGGCTAAACCTTCGCCGACAGGCTTAAACCCCAGCGTCTGTAAGACATGGGCAGAAGCTGGATTATCCGTAAAACAATCCGCTTCAATCTCCACAAGCGCGTGGCGATCATCATCCCCCACACGCGCCACAGTAAAAGGCCGCAGGTTCAGGCGTTCAGTCTGAAGATGGGCCATTGTGCATCCCCTAGTCTTCTAACCGCAGCACGTAATCCCACGTGTTGACCATGGCTTTACGCGCGACGGAATAGACTTCGCTTTCGCCGATCAACACAAACCCCATGTTCGTGACAATCTTGGCCGAGGCTGGATTGTCTTGAAACACGCTGGCCACCAAGGAGCTGTCATTGCTGGGATTGGCCGCAATCATTGCGCTGACCGCTTCAGAGGCTAGCCCTGAGTTCCATAGGTTCGGGGCAACCCAATAGCTGATCTCGGATTGATTTTGGGTGACTTTCTTCATGGAAATCATGCCCAACAACTCGCCCAAACCATCTTTGCTGCCATCAATGGCCCAAACCTGTTCGTCGCTGTCCTGTTTGGTCACACGATCAAGAAACGCAGCCGTCGCGCCCGGTGGCAGCGGGTGCGGGATATGCGTTGTCATCTCGGCAAGGCGTTTGTCTTCGCCAAACATCTCAATCAGGCCCACATCGCTGTTGCGGACTGGGCGCAGGGAAAACCGCGCCGTTGGGATGACCAATTGGCCTGTGATGTCTGATTGTATCATGCTTCACCTCCTTGAAACAAAACGAAAAGAACACTTAAAACTGTCAGCGCAGCGAGCGCCCACATCAAATATTTTTCGGCAGGTTTGCCTGCCACTGTTGCGGCCAAACGATCCCCGCCCCAGCACCACAACGGATGCAAGGCCAGTTGGATTCCAAACAAACATGCGGCAATCACAGCCGTTGCTTGCAAGGTTGGTGTGTCCACAGGCACAAAATTGGTAAATCCAGCGGTGATCATCGCCCATGCTTTTGGGTTCAGCGGATGCACAATCAATCCCGCTGCAAAACCCGGCGCGTCTTGTACTGCTGCGTCTGTGTTGAGCCGTAGATTTGCAACCCTCCACGCCAAGAAGATAATGTAGGCCGCAGACGCAAACTTAAGCGCGGTAAACACCAGTGGATAGGCGCTCAGAACACCCATCAAACCAAACCCAATGGGCCAGATGATAAACTGTTTGCCCACAGCCACCCCTGCCACAAACGGCAAGGCTGGCCGCAGCCCAAACCGCGCACCCGTGGCCATCAAGGCCATATTCGCAGGGCCAGGTGTGCCCACTTGGGACGCAAAGAAGACGATCATGGGGAGAAGTGCGGTCATGCGGCGCGCCTTGCTTTGGCTTCACGACGCGCTTCAGCCTTTTTCTTCCAAGGCGCATCCCGCTCCCAGTCTCCCGCCATGATGGAACCAAATGGCATGATTTCATCCACGACATCACACAATTTGAATTTTTCCATCTGCGCACGCACCGTCGCGGCAGGTTTATACGCCGAGGGCAATTCTGACACGTCAATGTTGCCTGAATAGAACCGAACGTCGAGCCCTTGGGTTTCCCGCGCAAACACATCGTCGTTGGAATAGGTTCCCAAAGCCCGTTTATGTGCAGACCGCGAATAGTTCCGCCCTGCACCGTGTGGCGCAAATCCGAGGTTCTGCTCGGTCTTTTGCCCTCGGATCAACAACACAGGCTCCGCCATGTTCAACGGCACAATTTGGGTGCCGTTGGTATCAGGCAACATGTCACCCAAAATAGGTGTCGCCCCTTTGGCATGCCAGAACAGATCCCCGTCCTGAAAGACGAAGTTATGTTCATTCCAGAACCGTTCAGACGTTTTAGCACCGGCCTCGAGTGTGGCGGCCTGATGCAACGCATTGTGGTTGGCTTTGGTCCATTTGCGGATGAGTTGCAGTGCGTCCCAATAGGCAATACCTTCATCGCTGTCTGCAGGTATCCAAGCATTTTGCTTAAGAACGCCAACAGACAGTTTCTTACGCCATTTTTCAGCCGCCTTCATGCCAAGCTTATAAAGCCCAGCACCAGGCCCTCGTGAACCGTGGTGGGTCACCAGACAAGTAGTGTTCTTGGCTTTTGATGTGCCCACAAATGCAAAATGGTTCCCATCTCCTTGCGTACCAAGATGTTCTTGGGCCGCTTGCAGAATCTTTTTGTCGTTCAAAAACGGGTTCGCCCGAAACGCATCATACAAAGCAGGAGACATGGTAAACCGCTTACCGTTTGCACGGCCACCAGGCCCAAAATGCGTGACGCTGTGAACGGCATCCAAAATCGTCTTGGGATCCGCATCTTCAAATTCAGTAACCATGACGGAACAACAGATATCAGCCGAGTGCATACCGGGATGGATAGCGTTTTTTGCCGCTACAACGCCGCCCACAGGAATCGTTCCGACAGGACCAGCAGGACAGGCATCGGGCATAACAACACCCTGCACAATTGTAGGGGTGCGCATCAAAACATCCATTGTTTCTTGCACCTTGGACAAGTTATCGTCCTCGTCAGCACCACCACCTTCAAGGTTCAAAATATAACCTGGGTTCTCTTGCAACCCTATGCGCGGTGCAGGACGATTTTGCGCAACCCAATCGGCCAAGTCTTCGCCTTCCAGCTCCAGCTTGTTCACGATCGCCAGCGCGCGTGAAATTTCCGGTCCTTCTTCAAGGCCCAGTTTAATCAAATCTTTTCCAGTAATAGCCATCTCTTTTCCTTTCTTTTGTCGAGATGCGCCTCCTAAAATTGGAGGCTTTTTTTACCGGCCCTGCCTAAAAACGAAAAAGGGCCGGTTTTTCAACCGACCCTTTAGAATTTTAAAATTCCGATGTGTGTCGGTTTATTCTGCGGCCTCCGCCACCGGGAGAACAGAAATGAACGTGCGGTTTTTGAAGCCCTTGCGGAACGTCACTGCGCCTTCAACTGTTGCGAAAATTGTGTGGTCTTTACCTTGACCTACACCTTCACCTGGCCACCACTTGTTGCCGCGCTGACGCGCGATGATGTTGCCCGGGATGACAGCTTCGCCACCGTATTTTTTGATGCCAAGACGACGCCCTGCGGAGTACCGACCGTTGCGGGACGAGCCGCCTGCTTTTTTATGTGCCATTTCGCTTAGCCTTTCATCAATTCAGCGGCTTGTTTCAGCCACTCGTCGCGTTCGATGCGACCTTTGAATGACAGTTGGTCATCCATGTAAGAGATTTCTTCTTTGTTCCAAGCCGCAACTTGATCAAAGTGGAAAACACCGTTTTCGTGAAGCAGACCTTCGAGCTTTGGTCCAACGCCAGAAATCTTTTTCAGATCATCTGGGCCACCTTCACGGGCTTCAGTCAGCAGGTTCGCTGGCTTTACAGCGGCTGTGTCTGCAGCGGCTTCAGGCTCGGCCTTAGCAGCGGCCTTCTTAGGCGCAGCTTTCTTTTCTGCTTTTGGGGCAGCGGCCTTCTTTTCAGCCTTGGCTTTCTTTGGGGCTGCCGCAGCAACACCTGCTGCACCAGCGGCAGCAACGAAACCAGCACCGTTCAGGGCAGCGGTCACACCAGACTTATCCGCGCCAGAAGCGAGAATGTCTGTGATACGAACAACAGTCAGTTGCTGACGGTGGCCCTTTTTACGCTGCGAAGAGTGCTTACGACGACGTTTAACGTAGTTGATAACCTTTGGGCCTTTGCCCTGCTCAAGGATCTCGGCTTGAACGCCAGCGCCTGCAACAGTTGGCGTGCCCACAGTGGTTTTGTCACCACCGAGCATCAGAACTTCGTTGAATTGAACTTTTTCACCGGCTTCGCCTGCGATCTTTTCGATCTTAAGCACTTCGCCAGCAGCAACTTTATACTGTTTGCCACCAGTTTTAACGACTGCGAACATCTGTTCGACCTTCTTTGGTTTCCGTATCCTGTGGCCACCCTTTGGTGTTTGTGGGATATTCCCGCCTCGGACAACGTGCTCTGACAGAGCAATATTGAAAGATGTGCTCTGTTCAGAGCAACATGAAGAAAGCGCAGTGGAATCCCTTCCATTGCGCAGATGAGGCCTTATCTAGGGGTGAGCCCATCAAGTCAAGCAAGAAAGGCGGGGAAATGCGCATCATCCAAGCTATAGCTTGTTTGGCCCTTACGGGCTGTACATCTGCGCCATCCCATATCCCAAACCCATTGGTTTTGCCAGCGGCTGGCCTTTCAACAGCCATTGAAAATGGGGTTTACGGGGCGCGGCGTAAAAAGGTGAAGCGATTTGTTGCGCAAAATTGGACCGCGATCCAAACCGATATTACCAAGCAAGGTGGCGCGGCACTGACAGAGGCCATGGATATCGCGGGGGTTCTTTCAGACAAGCGCCCTGCCCTGATCCGCGAAGTGTCAGATAACAGCGTTCACAGAACATCTGCCGAAACGATGACCGTGGCGCTGATGGTTCATAGCGGTTAATCGACCATCGCATCGGCCCATAGATCCGCATCAAGCCCGTTAAACAGGTCTGACAGATGCGGTTCAAAGGCCTTCCACGACTGAACCGAGGATTGATACACCTTTTGGCGCACTTGATTGACCGAGGCCGTGCGCACGGCCCGTTTGGTTTTGTGAAACTCTAGCACCTGATCTTCCCACGGCAACCCAAGATGGTTCAGCAGTTTCCGGCTCTCCCCTTCTTGATCTGCCACTAAGGCTTCGTATTTCACATGATAGACGGCCCCTGGAAACAAGTCGTCCCACATATTCATCATGCGTTTATAATTATTGGCAAATTGCGCCAGCTCCAACTGATCATAGGCGTATTGGTGGGCAAAGGTGTCAAAGAAGTTCTTGTAGATCGAAAAGCAATTGTCCCGCGGGTCGCGCACCATGTTGATGATTTTCGCATTGGGGAAAATGGTTTTGATCAAACCCACGTTGAAGAAATT
>CAYWIR010000014.1:0-14897 GCA_964458375.1 uncultured Neptunicoccus sp. | reverse complement strand
AAAATCTTGCCAGTCGCCGCTGCGGGATAGGCATCCACCACAAACACATGGCTTGGCACCTTATAGGCCACCAAGCGTTCTTTCAGCCAGGCCTTCAGCGCGTCCTCCGAAACATCGCCCGTCACTTTCACAAACGCCAAAATTTCTTCATTCCCAGGCACTTGCCGTCCAATCACCGCCACCTGATAGACGCTTGGGTGCTTTGACAACATCGCCTCAATCTCTGGCGGATGCACGTTGAACCCACTGCGAATAATCAACTCCTTTAGCCGCCCAACCACATGCAGCCCGCCGCCGTCATCGAATTTCCCCAAGTCCCCCGTGCGGAAAAACGCATCCTCGGTCATAACCTCTGCGGTTTTGTCTGGCTCTCGGTAATACCCACGCATCACATTGTCGCCGCGCACTTGGATTTCACCAATCCCTTCGTCGTTTGGCTCTGCTATGCGCACATCAATCCAGTCATAGGGCACGCCCACACCCACATCGCTGCGGGGCTGATCATTGTGTGTGCTAGAAATTGACGGCGAGGTTTCCGTCATCCCATAGCCATTGTTCAGTGGCAGACCGAACACCTTTTCAACTCGCGCCTTCAAACCTGGATCAAGCGGCGCACCGCCTGTTACCAAATTCACCAAACTTGGCGCGTTCAAATCCTCTCCTGCCTCGTCCAAATGCTGCATGATCGCCGCAAACATTTGTGGCACTGCTGGGAACCGCGTGGCCCCACCTCGCAGCATCGACAACACCTTTGGCACATCAAAACGGGGCACAAACTCCAGTGATGCCCCTGCTGTCATGGCAGGTAAAAACACCGAACTCAGCGCGTAAATATGTGTACCCGGCAACACGCCCACCACACGATCCTCAGGCACCAATCGGTTAAACTGCGCAGAATACCCAGAACAGAACAGCAGGTTTTTATGGGTCAGCATCACACCCTTGGGCGCACTGGTTGTTCCCGTGGTATAGAGCAAAACCGCCACTTGATTGCCATCGGCATCCACGGGTTCAATATCCACATCTACGGCTTTGGTGGCCCAAACTGCACCACTTGCCAGTGCTCCAATCTTTCGCGCGCCCATACGTTCTGCATGATCGCGGGCAGGGGCCGATACGTCATGCGTAAACACCACACAGCGCGGCGTGGCGTGCGCCTCAATGGCGGCAATTTCATCCGCTGACTGTCGCGCATTCACCAAAATAAGCCATGCATTTAACTGACTGGCGGCAAAAACCATCGCCGCAAAGAACACCGAGTTTTCGGACACAAGTACAACACGGTCGCCACCCCGCACACCATGCTGCTTTAAAATCGCCGCCAGCGCAGCGGTTTCCATCGCCAAGTCGCCATAAGTGACTTCGGTTCCATCGTGATCAATCAACGCCAAAGCAGAATTTGGCTTACCGTCCAATATGTGATGCAGTCGATCCATGGCCCGTCCTTTGCGCAATCCTTGAGCAGTCACCAAACTGTGAAACAAAATTCGGCAGGCGGAAAGGGTGCAAGTCTTGATGATCGCGCGAAACGTTGCGGAGACCCAATTTATGACCCAACGTAACAAAACGCGGCACCCTTGACTTATATCCTCAATATGCAAGTCTTTTCAAATACCAAGCCCACCTCTGCTGCGGTTTGGTTCACATTCTGGGAGGAATACTATGATTAAGAAGACAAAACTCGGCATTGCCGTAACCCTTGCGGCTACGCTTTCAGCGTCCGTTGCATTTGCAGAAAACATCAAAATCGCTTTCGTTGACCCGCTGTCTGGTCCGTTTGCAACAACAGGTACCAACGGTTTGGCCGAATGGACCTATGCCGCTGACACACTGGTTAACGAAGTGGGCGGCGTTCTCGGCGGTACGAACTTTGAAATCGTATCTTTTGACAACAAAATGTCTGGCAAAGAGAGCCTGATCCAAGTGCAGGTCGCCATCGACCAAGGCATTCGCTACATTGCTCAGGGCAACTCTTCTGGTATCGCAGCTGCGATCACCGATGCAGTGAACAAGCACAACCGTCGTAACCCTGATGACCGTGTCCTGTTCCTGAACTACTCTGCGGTTGACCCTGTATTGACCAACGAAAAATGTAACTTCTGGCACTTCCGCTTTGATGCCAACGCAGACATCAAAATGGATGCGCTGACAGATGTTATGGCTCAAGACGAAGGTCTGTCCAAAGTTTACCTCATTGGCCAAGACTATTCGTTCGGTAAGGCTGTTGCTGCCGCTGCGGAACGCGATATCGCTGCAAAACGCCCAGACGTTGAAATCGTGGGCAACGAACTGCACCCAATCGGCAAAGTAAAAGACTTCACACCTTACGCTCGTAAGATTGTGGCGTCTGGCGCTGACTCTGTGATCACAGGCAACTGGGGTTCTGACATGGTTGGCCTCGGTAAAGCGATCATCGAAGCTGGTTTTGATGGTCAAATCTACACCTACTACGCGGCGTCTAACGGCATCACGCGGACATTCGGTGCAGACGGCAAAGGCCACATCAACTTGGTTGCCGAAGGCTCTATCAACCCACCTGCATCTGATCGTGCATCTGCTTATGTGAATGGGTTCGAAGCAAAGTACCCAGATCACGACATTTCCCAATCGCGGATCGCAAACGCGGTTGAAATGTTGGCCAAAGCAATCGACGAAGCTGGCACAGCCGATGACGTTGTAAAAGTGGCTTACGCGCTTGAAGGTATGACACACGACAGCATCTGGGGCGGCACCGTCACAATGCGTGAATCAGATCACCAAGCGATCCAAAACGTTCACGTTCTGGGCCACACGGATGAGGGCGTAACACACGCGCTCGACAACTCTGACTACGGTCTGGTGTCCAAAGTGATGGTTGAAAACGCTGGCATGGACAGCGCCACAACCTGCGAAATGAAGCGCCCATAAGCGCCTCACATTTGATCCGCCGCGGCTTCGGTCGCGGCGGATTTTTCTACACTATCTTGTAATCTTGTTCTTCCGAGGGGTTTCGGCATGGACCTAATATTGGTGAATCTAATCGACGGATTGGTGTTTGGCCTTCTGCTCTTTATGTTGTCGAGCGGCCTGACTCTCATCTTCTCCATGATGGGCGTGCTGAACTTTGCACACGCCAGCTTCTATATGCTTGGCGCTTACTTCGGATACCAAATATCGACGGTACTGGGTCTTGGCTTCATCGGCGGGCTTATCGTTGCCCCGATCATTGTTGGCCTCGCGGGGGCCGCGATTGAACGCTACGGCCTGCGCCGCGTTCACCAATACGGTCACGTACCCGAACTCATCTTCACCTTTGGCCTTGCTCTGCTGATCCAAGAAGTCGTCAAACTCTTCTGGGGCCAAAACCAAGTCGCCTATTTTGAGCCTGCATACCTCGACTTCGCGCTCTTCTCAGTGGGTGACAACGCCATCAAAGCCTACAAAGTCTTTATGATCTTCATCTCATTGCTGATCTTTGGCGGTCTTCTCTACATCCTGACAAAAACCCGCATCGGCATGATCATCCAAGCCGCACTAAGCTATCCCAAAACGGTTGAGGCTTTGGGCCACAACGTTCCGTTCATCTTTATGGGCGTCTTTGGGGTCGGCACCGCGCTTGCCGGGGTGGCAGGGGTCATCGCTGGACCTGCGCTTGGAACCTTCCCAGGCATGGCGTTCACACTCGGCTCTATCGTGTTTGTGACAATCGTTGTTGGCGGGCTTGGATCGCTCTGGGGTGCACTGGTGTCCTCCTTGCTGATCGGCTGGATGACAACTTTTGCCGCGTCCTACAACGTGCGCATGGAAGACATTCTAACAGGCATTGGTCTGTCAAAACCCGAAGTCATGTCAGACAGCGTGTTCCAAGATCTTTGGACACTGACATTGCCGCAAATCGGCCCAATCCTTCCCTACCTCTTGATGGTGCTGATCCTCGTGTTCCGCCCACAAGGTCTGCTCGGAAAGCGTGAATCATGAGCACTGCAAGCACAAACTCCCGCTCTTATGGTGCCGTCACACTTGGCACGCTTATGCCATGGATCATTGGCGCAATTGTCCTGATCATTCTTCCCTTGCTCTTGGGCTCACGCGGTCAGCTAACGATCATGTCGCAAATGGCGATCATCGTGGTCTTCGCGCTCGCCTATAATATGCTCTTGGGGCAGGGCGGTATGCTCTCCTTTGGACACGCCGTTTACACAGGCATGGGCGCGTTTCTATGTCTGCACGTAATGAACGCCAGCTACTTTGGCTCCATCCCACTGCCTGTTCTACCGCTTATTGGTGGCCTATTCGGTCTAGGCTTTGCCATGATCATCGGCTCCTTTTCCACACGATCTGCGGGAACGGTGTTTGCGATGATTACGCTGGGCATCGGCGAACTGATGGCCGCATGTGTGCTGATCATCGTGGTGTTCTTTGGCGGCGAAGAAGGCATCAACGGCTACCGCGACGAAGGCCTGCCCTTCTTTGGCCTCGAATTTATCAGCCAACTCGAAGTGTTCTACCTCATCGCATTCTGGCTCTTTGTCTCTGCGGCACTGATGTTCCTGTTCTCTCGAACACCTGTGGGCCGCATGGCCAACGCGGTGCGCGACAATCCAGAACGGGCGCAATTCTTGGGCTACTCCGCCCGCTGGGTGCGCTTTGTGTCCTTCTCCGCCTCTGGGTTCTTCTGTGGTATCGCTGGCGGCTTGTCCGCGATCCTCTTTGAAATCGCCACTGAATCAGATCTGAACGTCACCGCATCTGGGGTGATCTTGCTGATCGTTTTCTTGGGCGGTGTCGGCTTCTTCTGGGGACCGATCATCGGCGCAGTTGTGTTTATCCTGCTGCAAACCGTACTTGGTCTGCAAACCCACCTCTGGGAACTCTATGTCGGCGTGATCTTCGTTGGCATGGTGATGTTCTTCCCGGGTGGCCTTGCAGGGATCATCATGGCCCACGCGGTTGCCATGTCGCTTGGCAAATTGAACCTTCTCATCAGGCCCTACTTAACCTGCGTTCTGCCAGCCATCATCGGCGTGCTGGGTCTCTGCGGATTGATCGAAATGATCTTCCACATGCGCGAAGCCCCCACAGGTGAAACCGAAATGACCATCTTTTGGACAGCCATCGACACCCACCATATTTGGGCTTGGCTCATCTTTGGCGGGATCGCAGCAGGCGGTTTGTTGATCGCCCGTCACCAAGCGCCCGTGCTCAAAGAGGCATGGGACCAAGCCAATACAATCGACACTCCAGCGGGGGAGCCAACATGACACCTGCTCTTGAACTAGACGACCTGCGCAAATCTTTTGGCAGTGCCGAGATTATTCGCGGTCTGAACCTGAAGGTTGAAAAAGGCGAGCGCCACGCGATCATCGGGCCGAACGGGGCGGGGAAATCCACCATGTTCAACCTGATCACGGGCCGCTTCCCGCAAACCTCTGGCCATGTGCGTCTGCACGGCACGGACCTTGCGGGGCTGCAACCCTTTCAAATCAACCGCCTTGGCCTGTCGCGGTCGTTCCAGATCACCAACATCTTCCCAAAGATGACAGTGTTTGAAAACGTGCGCTGTTCGCTGCTTTGGTCCATGGGGTTCAAATACTCTTTCTGGAACATGGTGTCGCGCAACCGCGCCCTCAACGAAGGTGCTGAGGAAATCCTAGAACAGATCAACCTCACCAACCGCCGTGACTTGCCAGCGGGTGTCTTGTCCTACGCGGAACAACGGGCGCTCGAAATCGGCATCACCATCGCAGGTGGGGCCGATGTGATCATGCTCGACGAACCTACAGCGGGCATGTCGAACACAGAAACCGATTACATCGTGAACCTGATCGAAAAAGTGACCGAGGATAAAACACTCATCGTCGTTGAACACGACATGGGCGTGGTCTTTGGCCTCGCGGATCGCATCTCGGTTCTGGTCTACGGCGAAATCATCGCGACAGGCACACCCGAAGCGGTGCGCGCCGATCAAAAAGTACAAGAAGCCTACCTAGGCGCAGCGTTAGAGGATCACTAGAATGTTATGCGAAGCAAAACATGGGGCGTGCGCCGAAACACTGGCCACAACAGCTTTGAAAAAGCGCGGGGTTTGAAAAGATGTTAGAAGTCAAAGACCTCCACGCCTATTACGGCAAATCCCACATCCTTCAAGGTGTGAACCTCAACGTGCAAGAAGGCGAAATCGTCGCCCTTCTGGGCCGCAACGGGGTTGGCCGTTCCACCACCTGCAAAGCCATCATGGGCGAGGTAGAGCCGCACGGCTCTGTCATGTTCAAAGGCCAAGAACTGGCGGGTAAGAAAGCCTTCGAAATTGCCAACATCGGCCTTGGCTACGTGCCTGAAAACCGCGATATCTTTCCGGGCCTAACAACACGTCAAAACCTGATCCTTGGCCTCAAGCCAGGGCAAAAGGACGAAGACGGCCGTTGGTCCATGCAAAACATGTTCGACATGTTCTCAAACCTCCAAGAACGCGCGGATGTCGAAGCCTCCGTTCTGTCGGGTGGTGAACAGCAGATGTTGACCATGTGTCGGACCCTGATCGGCGATCCAGAATTTATTATGATCGACGAACCGACCGAAGGTCTGTCCCCGCAAATGACCCAACGGGTTGCGGAATTGCTGCAAGAAATCGCCAAGCGCAAAGTTGCGACCTTGTTGGTGGAGCAAAAACTCTCCATCGCCATGGACATTGCCGACCGCGTTTATGTGATGGGTCATGGTCAGGTGGTGTTCGAAGGCACCCCAGCAGAGCTGAAAGACCGCGATGACGTGCGCAAAGAATGGCTCGAAGTATAAAAACAGTTAACGGCTTTTCAGGCCGTTAACCTCTTCGTTAAAATTTCGCCGCGCAAATTTGGAACACACTAGCCATACCTAGGGACCCCTGTTTCTGGGTAGTTTGCGGACTCGTTTACATCTCGGTAACCATTGCCCGTTAACCGTGGTTAACGATCCAGTCGATCATCTCATCCAGACTGTCTTTGCCAAAGAACGGTTCGTCCCCCACAAACATCATCGGCGCCCCAAAGGTGCCACGATCCACCGCCGCTTGTGTGGTGGCAAACAATCCTTGCTTTACGGCATCGCTCTGCGCACCTGCAATAATTTCTTGCGCGGGCAAACCTGCATTTTCCAGTGTATTTCCAATAACTTCTGGGTCATCCATCTTCAAACCATGCTGCCAGATCGCGTCAAAAACCACGTCCAAATACTGCGCATAATACTCTTTGTCTTGCGCAAACAACGCCCCCCGCATAACTGCTGTGGTCATCACAGGAAAATAGGGATTGAACTGAAACGGGATATCGTATTTTTCAATAAAGCGGTTCATCACACGACGTTCATAGTCAATCTTGCCTTTGACGCCGCTAAACTGGACCATCGGCGGTTTGTTCTCCGTCAGCTTGAAAATCCCACCCAATAAAACAGGCACATAGTTGGCTTTTAGCCCCGCCTTCTGTTCAATTTGATCCATAATTTTATGCATCAAATACACATTCGGACTGCCAAAATCGTAAATAAAATCAAAGGTTTCCATTACCAAGTCTCCGCATAAGGTCTAATATCCAATTCAAACGTCCACCCATCTCGTTTCTGGTGGTGCAACATCCAATAGGCCTCCGCCACGGACGCAGGGTCCATCAACGTGTCAGGTGGCATCGCATCAGGGTCCAACCCCGCTTGCGTCATGCGCTCGCGCACAAACGCCGTATCCACCCCAGCATCAATCACCAGATGCGCGACGTGAATGCCTTTTGGCCCCAATTCCTTGGCCAACGTCTGCGCTATGCTGCGCAATCCCGCCTTTCCAGCACCGAATGCAGCATATCCAGGCGCGCCACGCATACTGGCCGATGCCCCCGTGAAAAACACAGACCCAGCCCCCCGTGGCACCATGTATTTTGCGCTTTCGCGGCCTGCCAAAAACCCTGCAAACGTCGCCATTTCCCAAACTTTTCGAAACACGCGCGCCGTTGTGTCTTGGATGTCGAACTTAACATTGCCCCCAACATTGAAAATCACGACATCAATAGGGCCTATAGTTTTTTCAATGGTTTCAAAGGTTTCGGCGACACTGTCTTCTAAACGGGCATCCATGGTAAACCCATGTGCCGCGCCGCCATTGGCTTCAATCTCTGAAATCAGCGGTGCCAGCTTGTCTCCATTGCGTCGCCCCATGCAAACGGTAAAACCACCCACCGCAAAGCGTTTGGCAATGGCCGCGCCGATATAATCTCCAGCGCCAATAATGAATGCAACAGCCATGCAAATCCCCCGATATCTAATCAAACCATAAGAAGCGCAGGTCCATCCTGTCAAACAGGCCGCAACGTTACTTTTCCTTTGGGCCTAAACGCAAAAAATGCTGCTTACATTGGGGAAATTATGCGTACAGTAGACTCAAATTTAAGGGAGATGTGCTATGCAAGGCCTCATGATGAACCGCCCATTGCGGGTGAACGACATTTTAACCTTCGCGGCAGAGGTACATGGCGACAGCGAAGTTGTATCCGTAACGGTGGAAGGCGGCATTCACCGCACGAACTACCGCGACATTGAAAAACGCACGCGGAAACTTGGTAATGTATTAACTAAATTGGGCGTCACCACAGGGGACCGCGTGGCGACATTGGCTTGGAACGGGTATCGCCACCTTGAACTATACTACGCCATTGCTGGCGTTGGGGGCGTTTGCCACACGATTAACCCGCGGCTGTCTGCTGAACAGATGATTTACATCGTCAACCATGCAGAAGACAAAGTCATCTTTGTGGACCTTACTTTTGTCCCTATTCTCAATGCCTTAAAGGATAATTTCCCCAAGGACCTGATCTATGTCGCCATGACAGATCGCGCCCATATGCCTGAAACAGATATCCCAAATCTGCTATGCTACGAAGACCTGATGGACGCCGAAACCGAAGACTACGACTGGCCCGATTTTGACGAAAACACCGCATGCGGCCTTTGTTATACCTCTGGCACAACAGGCAATCCAAAGGGCGCACTATACTCTCACCGCTCCACCGTGCTCCACGCCATGATGGGTGTCATTTCCCTGCAAACCTGCCTGCAACCCGGCAAACGTATCCTGCCTGTGGTGCCGTTGTTCCATGTCAACGCATGGGGTCTGCCCTACGCCGCACCATTGTCTGGCGCGTCCCTCGTCTTCCCAGGTGCCGCGCTCGATGGACCTAGCGTGCACAAGCTGATGGAAGACGAACAGGTCTTTTCCGCATGGGGCGTCCCCACGGTTTGGATGGGTCTGCTCGGCGAAATCAAAGCCAAAGGCGGCAAGCCAAGCGCCTTTGGAGAGGTCATAATCGGCGGTTCTGCGGCACCCCGTCCAATGATCGAAGCCTTTGAAAATATGGATGTTTCTGTCTGTCACGCATGGGGTATGACAGAAATGAGCCCCATCGGAACCGTGGGTGTTCTGAACCTTGAACAACAGAAATTGCCCCAGCAAGAACGTATCGACCTCAAGGCCAAACAGGGCCGCCGCGTGTTTGGCGTGGAGTTGAAAATCGTTGATGAAGACGGCAATCGAATGCCCCATGATGGCGAAGCACAGGGCGAATTGTTCGTGCGCGGCAACGCAGTTGTCTCGGGCTATTTCAAAAACGAAGAGGCCAGCAAATCCTCTGTTGATGCCGAAGGTTGGTTCGGCACGGGCGATGTTGCCAAGATCGAACCCAGTGGCATGCTCACCATCACAGATCGGGCCAAGGACTTGATCAAATCAGGGGGCGAATGGATCAGCTCTATCGACGTTGAGAATATGGCGATGGGGCATGACGGTGTCGCCAACTGCGCCGTTATCGCAATCCCTGATCCAAAGTGGGACGAACGTCCGCTTCTCATCGTTGTGCCAAGCGAAGGGGCAGACCAAGACGCCGCCAGCATTTTGGATCACCTGTCCAAGAACTTGGCCAAGTGGCAGCTGCCAGATGATGTTGTTTTTGTTGAAGATTTACCGCTCACAGCCACGGGTAAAGTCTCCAAACTCACCCTGCGCCAACGTCACAACGACGGCACACTGACAGCATGAGCAGCGATTTCACGGTTGAGGACTTAGGCGGTGGCATAACCCGCTTGATGTTGCATCGTGCCCCCGTCAACGCGCTGACCCCAGCCTTTCTGGACGAACTGTCCGCGTTTTATGATGCAGTTGCACAGGACGACACAACGCGCGCCATCATCATAGCAAGCGCACAAAAGGTACTGTCGGGCGGTCTTGATCTTAAGGCGGCGCAAGGCTTTGATAAAGCAGACGAAATGGAGATTGTGCGGGGATTGAATCAGTCGTTCACCAAACTCTATGGCTTGCCCAAACCCACCATCTGCGCGGTAAATGGCGCGGCTATTGCGGGCGGGTTTTTCTTTGTCCTTGGCAGTGATTATCGCATCGGCGACACGCGAGCCAACGTTGGCTTGGCGGAAGTGCGTGTCGGTGCAACCCTGCCAATGGGACCCGCTGCAATCGCCAAAGCCGAACTCAGCGCTGGATCCTTGCGCAAGCTGTTGTTGAACGGCCAACCCATGACCGCGGATCAGGCCCTAGCAGCCGAAATCATTGACGAAGTTGTGGAGCCAGACGCGCTTATGGGACGCGCTTTGAAAGTTGCAGAACAATACGCAGCTTTGCCGCCGAAAACCTATGCAATGGCCAAGGCGGGCTTGCGTGGAGACACAGTACAGGCCGTTGAAAAGGCAATGGAAAATGGGGCTAACACACCTGTAGGCGGATGGTTTTCAGAGGAAACCAAACCTGCCATGGCGGCCATGGTCGGTCCTGCATAGTAACAAAAGAAAGGTCACAAAATGAGCCTGACGTTTGATCAAACCCGATTAGATCGGATCGCCACGTGGATGAACCGATATGTGGAAGAGCGTAAGTTTGCTGGCTCTTCAGTTCTGATCTATCGAGGCGGGCAAGAGGCATATTTTAATGCAACTGGCCTTCGGGATGTGGAAAACAACCTACCGTTTGAACGGGACACAGTTGCGCGAATTTATTCCATGACTAAGCCGATAACCTCAGTCGCGATTTTGATGCTTGCAGAGCAGGGGTTGTTTCATCTCGATGCCCCCCTGTCAGACTTTGTGCCAGAGTTCGCAGAGTGCCATGCGCTGATCCCGGGCGCTACGTCTATTGATCAAACGGAACCCGCACCCGCGCCAACCCTGCATCAGCTTTTGACCCACACCAGCGGGTTTAGTTATCCGTTTAATCCTGGTGTTCTCCCCAAAGCGATGGAAGAAAAAGACCTTCTTTTCAAGGGGCAACAAGGTCCATTGGCGGATGTGGTACGTGATCTTGCGACACTGCCGCTGGCGTTTCAACCAGGCTCACGCTGGGAATATTCCGTATCCACCGATGTACTTGGCCGTGTGGTCGAAGTGGTCAGCGGGCAGCCGTTAGATGTGTTCTTCCAAGAGCATATTCTTGGCCCGCTCGGCATGAACGAAACATCATTCTCTGTCCCAAATGGGGCCATGGATCGCTTTGCGAGCCTCTACACACCGCTGGCAGGCAATGCGATGGAATTGAACGCGGCGCGCACAGATGGTGAAACCTTACGACTTGTGGACAGTGGTCCCGAAACGCCGTTTGCAAACACAGAAACCTTTTCTGGTGGGGGCGGATTGGTCGGCACCATTGATGACTATATGCGGTTTTGCGAGATGATCCGACAGGGCGGTGTCCTGAACAACATACGACTTCTTTCACCACAAACCGTTGATTTTATGCGCCAAAATCACTTGCCAGGCGATATTGCTGATATGGGGCCAAGCAGTTTTGCAGAGCAACCGATGGAAGGCATGGGCTTTGGCCTTGGCGGATCCGTTGTGCGCAATCCTGGCCGTGTGGGATGCCCTGCGAGCGTTGGTGATTTCAGTTGGGGCGGCATGGCGTCCACCTTCTTTTGGACCGATCCAATCCTTGATCTGTCCGTTGTTTTCTTCACACAGCTGTCACCCAGCAGCAGTTACCCCGCACGCCCGCAGCTTAAGGCGTTGGTGCATGGAGCTTTGGTCTAATGACACAAGAACGTCCGATACTTTGGCAGCCTTCTGCGGAGCGCGTCGCAGGTGCCCGCATCACAGAATATCAAAACTGGTTGGAAGAACACCATGGTCTGACCTTTGCTGACTATAATGAACTGTGGGATTGGAGCGTCACCGAAATAGAGCAATTCTGGGAAACCATAATGCACTTTTTTGATGTGCCATGCTCGCAGCCCCATACTCAAGTCTTGGACAAACATATCATGCCGGGTGCGAAATGGTTTGATGGGGCGCAGTTGAATTATGTTGATGGAATTGTGCGATTTGCGGATGAGCATCCAAACGATGTTGCGCTAATTTCGGTATCAGAGAGCTTTGGTCGTGAAACGCTCACTTGGGCAGAGTTGAAATCCCAAATTTCTAGTGTTGCCAGTCATTTAGCCGACATGGGTGTTGGCAAGGGTGACCGTGTGGTTGCCGTTCTGCCCAACACCCCACCCGCTATGGTGGCCTTTTTGGCGACGGCCAGCCTTGGTGCGATTTGGTCGCTCTGTGCGCCCGATATGGGGCATATTGCGATTGTGGACCGCTTTGCACAAATCGAACCTATGGTGTTGATCACGCAAGACAGCTATGTTCATGCGGGCAAGACAGTCGATCGCAGTGAAGTCATGGACGTTGTGGCCCAAAACCTGCCAAGCGTGACGCAGCACATCAATGTTCCTGTCGGGGATGCCGAAGGATCAGGGCTGTCTTGGTCGGCTTTGTTGGATCGAAAAGCGGACCTTGCAACCACGCAAGTTCCATTCGATCACCCTATTTGGGTTGTGTATTCCTCAGGGACGACGGGAAACCCGAAACCCATCGTGCATGGGCATGGTGGTGTTTTGCTCGAAGGGGCGAAACAGTCACTGCATCAGGACTTTAAGGCTGGGGAGCGGTTTTGCTGGCTTACATCTTCTGGCTGGATCATGTGGAACGCGCAGCTCGGGGCTTTGGGGCAGGGGATGACCATCTGCCTTTATGACGGGGCGCCCAACCACCCTGACTGGTCGGCGCTTTGGAAATTTTGCGCGGATGAACGGCTCAACTATTTTGGGGCAGGTGCAGCTTTCTTTTCCAGCTGTGTAAAAGCTGGGGTGACACCCGCGGCCGATTTTGACCTAAGTGCGTTGCACTCGCTTGGATCGACTGGATCGCCATTGACCGAAGATGCGTATGATTGGATTTACGCGCAAGTGAAGCAAGATCTCTGGCTTGCACCTATTTCAGGCGGCACTGACTTCGCTGGGGCCTTTGTGTGCGGCAATCCAACCCTGCCCGTGCGCGCTGGTGAAATGCAGGCCCGTGCGCTTGGCAATGCCGTCCGCGCATTTGATATCAACGGAAAAGAGGTGATCGGCGAAGTTGGCGAACTTGTTTGCACCAAACCCTTGCCGTCTATGCCGCTCTTTTTTTGGGGGGATGAAGATGGTTCGCGCCTGTATGACAGTTATTTTGACACGTTCCCAAACGTTTGGCGGCACGGCGATTGGATCGAAATTACGGCTGGTGGGGGCTCCGTTATTTATGGTCGCTCCGATGCGACCATAAATCGGAAGGGCCTGCGCCTTGGTTCTTCTGAGATTTACCAAGCGGTTGAAGGGCTTGATGCCATTATGGACAGCCTTGTGGTCGATCTAGAGTTCTTGGGCCGTGACAGTTTCATGCCGCTATTCGTCGTTCTGCGTGACGGGGTTTGCCTTGATGATACGCTTAAATCGCAGATAAACGAGGCTATCAAAACAGGCGTCTCGGCGCGGTTCCAACCCAACGAAATTGTGGAAGTGAGTGAAATTCCACGAACATTATCAGGTAAAAAGCTGGAAGTGCCGGTCAAGAAACTGCTACTAGGCGGTGATCCGAGCAAAGTGGTCAACCGCGATAGCATGGCCAACCCAGATAGTTTTGATACCTTTATCGCCTATGCGGCAGATAGGAACACCTGATGTCCGAAGAGTTGGCAGAATTGCTGAACATACTGGAGATTGAACAGTTAGAAGTAGATCTGTTTCGTGGCATCGGCGGGGGTGGGGAAACCACTGTACGTATTTTTGGGGGGCAGGTGATTGCGCAGGCTTTGGCTGCTGCTTATGGCACTGTTGAGGGGCGTTTGTGCCATTCGCTCCACGCCTATTTCATTCGCGCAGGGGATCCGTCGATTCCTGTTATTTACCAAGTGGATCGTGCCCGTGATGGCGGTAGCTTTACCACCCGCCGCGTGATCGCCGTGCAGCATGGCAAGCAAATCCTGAACATGTCTGCTTCCTTTCATGTTGATGAAGGTGGCTGGGATCACCAGCACACGATGCCTGATGTAAAAGGCCCAGATGGGCTGCAATCACGCGCACAGCAGCGCGAAGAAAATAAAGACCGTATTCCTGAAAAATACCGCAAAGATTTCCTGCGCAAACGCCCGATTGAAATCCGCGAAGTGGCTCCGCAAGACTGGTTTGAACCTACAAAAGCCAGCGATGAAAACCATCTCTGGTTTCGTGTGCCAGGCGCGTCGGGGGCCGATGCAAAGATGCAGCATTGCCTGTTAGCCTATGCTTCTGACATGAACTTGCTTGGGTCTTCGCTTCGCCCACATGGAAGGTCTTTTTTCAAAGGGCAGGTGATGACTGCCAGCCTCGATCATGCCATGTGGTTTCATAAGCCCGTAAACTTTGATGATTGGCATCTGTATTCGATGGACAGCCCGTTTACGGGAGGCGCGCGAGGGTTTAACCGCGGCACGATTTACACCCAAAGTGGCGAATTGGTCGCGAGTGTGGCGCAAGAGGGGCTTGTGCGGCCCATCAACAAAGACAAAAAGTCATGACGTCTTGGATTGCAGAGGCCGCCAATCGCGACGACTGGCTTGC
>CAYWIR010000013.1:0-15218 GCA_964458375.1 uncultured Neptunicoccus sp. | reverse complement strand
GGGCGCACGCGGGGGCTGCCTTGGTTCTTGCTTGCCGCAAAACTGGTGGCGCAGGCGGGCCACAGCGTATTTTTACATGGTTGGAATTCACATCAAGCCTCTGTTGCCAGTGTTTTAGCAGGGGTGAATGCGTTGGGTATCCCTGTGGTCACGGACCCGTCCCGCGCCAATAAGATGCTTTCAAAAGACGGTATCGTCTATTGCCCCTTAGAAATCTTGGATGCTCGCGCTTTGGAGGTGTTACAGCTTCGCGATAGTCTTGGCTTGCGGTCTGCGATCAATACTGCGCTGCGGGGGTATAACCCAACACAAGCCCCTGTGACGGTTCAAGGCGTGTTTCATCCAAGCTATCGTGCTTTGCAATCTGATGCGGCGGCGTTGCTTGGACAAAAGACTTTTGCTGTCGTCAAAGGTGGGGGTGGCGAATTCGAAGTGAACCCGAGCAAGGACATCGAGGTTTATTTTCGCCACCAAAACGAAAGCCAAACAAAGACAGCACCTTCGCAATTTGAAACCGGCCAACGGCTTGCGGGGCATGAAGGCCAGTTGGATGATCTTATGGCGTTATGGTCAGGAGATACCGATCACCCCTTCCCCACCGCCATCGTTACATCCACTGCGGCTGTCGCCCTTCAGGCCATCGCGCCTGAGAAGGCTTTTGCAGATTGCTTGGTTTATGCACAGAACCTTTGGCAGGATCGTCACTTAGCAAAAAAGGGAGCCGCCGCATGAAAACGTTTCCAATGTTTTTGAAAATGGAAAACCGACGTGTCTTGATCATCGGAGGGGGTGAACAGGCGGCGCAAAAGGTTCGGCTCATTTTAAAAACAGACGCGGAGATTGTCGTTTTGAGCGATCATTTGTGCAGCGAATTGCAAACCTATTGCGATGCCGGCCAGATTACGCATTTGGACGCGCCCCTGACCATAGATTTGCTGCGAAGTGCCATTCTTACGTTTTCTGCCACAGGATGCGCTGGTGCAGGCAGCGCCCATGCCGCGCTGGCAGAGGCCGCAAATGCGTTGATCAATGTGGTCGATATGCCTGACCACTGCGAAGCCATGACGCCGTCTATTGTGGATCGTGACCCGTTGGTGATCGCAATTGGAACAGAAGGCAATGCGCCAATCTTGGGGCGGCAGATCAAAAGTAAAATCGAGACCACGCTAGAAACGCGTTTGGGTGATTTGGTGGCCTATGCTGGACGGATGCGAAAAGATGTGGCGCGTTTTGTCCCGCAAGCGCAAAGACGCAGTTTTTGGAAGACGGTGTTTGACGGCCCGCCCCGCGATGCGTTCAAAAGTGGCAATGAGCGCCGTGCCTTTTCCATGATCAAAGATATGATCTTTGATCAAGAGCAACAGACGCCGTCGCAAGGACGTGTATCTGTCATTGAATCCGAACATGGTTTGGCGGGAAAACTCCGGCTTGAAGACGTTGCGAAGCTGCAAGAAGCGGATCGCATTTATTTCCAGCGTGGACTTCACGAGAATATCTTGGAAATGGCCCGCAGGGATGCGGAACGGGAAGCCTATGATGTTTCGGCAGTGTCGGGATCAGTTCTGGACCTAATGCAGGAAGCGTCTGATAATACCGAGCTGCGGGTCGTCGTTTTGTTCAGTGGCGGTTCAAAACCCACGTCAGAGACGCTGCATTAAAGCACTCCTTCTAAAAACTGGTGTTTTTGGGCCCGTCTTTTCGTCAGACATCCGCAAGGGAAACAGGCTGCTTGGCATGGGATTAATGCCCCTTACCTAACGTGCAGCGCGCGCACCGTGACATTTCAAGAGTTGTTGCGGTTACAAATCAACCCTAAGGTTATATATGTGACAAGAACCTTTACCTTTAGGCAAAAGGAGTTAGGTTTTGGGAGAAACGTATGAGGCAGAGTTTTGCGAATATTATTAGCAGATGATCATGAGTTGGTGCGCGAAACCATTGCGGCATTTTTAGAGACCGAAAACGGTTTTTCCGTTGTGCAATCAAGCGATATTGCGGCGGTTGAAAACGCGCTTAACACCCATGAGCCTTTTGATCTCGTATTGCTGGATTATGAGATGCCAGGCATGAACGGCCTTGATGGCCTTCAAACTATTATGGAGAAAGTCGGCCGCAAGCCTGTTGCTCTTATTTCTGGGGCTGCGAATAAAGCCATTGCGGAAAAGGCGCTGGAACTTGGCGCTGCGGGATTTTTGCCGAAAACAATGGCAGCCGCATCTTTGGTGAATGCCGTGAAATTCATGGCAATGGGCGAAAAATTCGCGCCTGTTGATTTCATGTCAAAAGAAGATGAAGCACCAAAACATCCGTTTCAGGACTTGTTAAGCGCCCGCGAGATGCAGGTTCTGTCTGGGTTGACACGCGGCTTGGCGAATAAAGAAATTGCCCGTGAAATCGATCTGCAAGAAGTCACCATTAAACTTCACGTTAAAACGCTGTGCCGTAAGTTGGACGCGAAAAACCGCACGCACGCAGCAATGATTGCAAAAGAGGCAGGCCTTTTCTGACCTGCCCATAAGCGTATTACAATTGCAGACCATCGGTCACTGTGCCGAGAAAATCTGATTGGAGGTTTTCGTGATCCAGTAGGGTCAGGGAATACGATCCAATGTTTATTGAGACACTGAAGTCGGCATTTTGTGTGACGTGCGCCTCGCACCACTCTTGAAAAGACAGACTGTCCAACAAATCCAGGCTCCTAAAGTCTAGGCGGTCGCTTTCCCCGCTATGTCTGGTGAAATCCATGATCATGTCGGTGCGACCGTCCAGATCAGCGGTGTTGAAAACAAACCAATCAGAGCCATCGCCGCCAAAGCCGAGATCATTGCCGCCACCCATCAGAATTTTGTCGTTTCCAGAGCCGCCATAAATCGTGTCATCCCCAATACCCGCATTGATGTAGTCGCTTCCTTGATCCCCTATGATTTGATCAGCACCAGACCCACCATAGAGCTTGTCCTTATCGTCGCCGCCAAAGATGAAATCGTTCCCTGTGCCACCTTTAAGGATATCGCGGGCGTCGCCACCTGACAGAGTGTCATCACCAGAGCCACCAAAGAGCGAGTCCACGCCACTGCCCCCTGTTAGGTGATCGTCCCCGCTGCCGCCATAAAGGAGGTTCGCGCCAGAGTCAGATGACAGCGTGTCGTTGCCCGTGCTGCCTTCCAAGGCATCATTGCCCGCGCCACCGATCAACAGATCATCGCCAAGGCCGCCATAGAGCAGATCATCCCCGATCCCACCGTCAAGAGTGTCGGCGTCCGCGCCCCCGCTGAGTGTGTCGGATCCAGAAGCCCCAGACAGGACATCCGTTCCTGATCCACCAACCAGTTCGTCATGGCCTTCACCACCATTGAGAACATCGCTTTCAGAGCCGCCAGCGAGGATATCATCGCCTTCACCCCCATCAAGCGTGTCAAAACCTGAGCCGCCATTCAAAGAGTCATTGCCAACACCACCGTCCAGCAGATCATGCCCAGCAGCACCGTGCAAAGTGTCGTTGCCAACACCGCCGTAGAGCTGGTCATCGTCTGCCGCTAGGAGGTTGCCGTCCATATCGTAGCGATTGCCAAATTCGTCGTAGTAGTCCTCGATACTAGGTGTTTGACCCGACCCACCACCAAATAATTGGTCGTCCCCTGTGCCACCACTGATATTGTCATTCCCGCTTTCACCCGCAACGATATCATCGCCAAGGCCACCGTATATTTCATCAGCACCTGCTCCTACGTGGAAAGTATCGTCGTAAGTGTTTTCACCTTCGTCAGTTAGAACGAGTTCGGGATTGCGGATTAAGACCGTTGCGTATTGGTCAATTTCTGCAAACGGATCCATTGCACGAGGATCAGCCGTGCCGTCGTTCGAGCGAGACCGCGGCGCGGTCGCAACCAATTCGAGATAGATCGCACCTGTGATTGGGTCGGTTACAACGCGGTAGATGCCCCCTGCGGAGGCAGTGGAATCATTCATGTCGTGATCACCGCTATTGCCCGCGACATAAAAGTTTCCGTCAGCGTCATAGATAGCAGCGCCAAACGTTATAGCGGGGAGTCCGCTGTGCATGACGCCGTTGATCAAGGTTCCCGTGATTTCTGCCGTTTCGAAGATCGGTTCGCCGCCAGAGGCAACAGCGGAGATGTCGATTGTGTATAAAATTCCAGGTTGGCCTTCGGCGGCTGGACGTGTGACCCCCGAAAAGCGCTGGGTTTCTGGATCAAAGGCAACATCCCAAAGTTGGTCAGTGACCATTGATTTTGGGAAGGTAAATGTTTGCGTGGCCACCACACCGTTTGCATCAACGTTGTCCACGTCAATCATGGTGATGCGATCCATGCTAGAATGGAACGCCCAAAGGTTTCCACCTGCATCGAAATCCGCTGTCCAAGACCGGTATGGCGTTTCGCCGATGCGGAAACTTGCACCTGTTGCGTCCATCATAACCAAATCTGCGTTGCTGATTGGGTTGCCAAGACTGTCCACGCCATTTCCAACGGCAATGCCGTAGATCATGTCGTCTTCTGTATTGAAGCCAATGGCGTTGATGGTCACGGTCGCGTCGACACCCGCTTGGGAGTAGGTTTCCGTTTGGGGATCAAAAACGTGTAGCGTGCCATTGATCACCTGATAGATATTGGCCTGCCCTTCGGCAAACGCCTGAACATCCACAGTTTCCCCGCCAACTTCCATCTGTGCGTCATAGTGGAAAATTGGGCCATCAGTGTTGATTGCTGGGCCAGCGTCGTCTTCGCTTTCAATGGAGCGAAAGGTTAACTCCCCCACACCAGAAATGCCTGTAAAGTTCATTGTTTCCGCTGAAAATGAGGCGCTGTTGGTGTCAAAACTGCCAATGACTTCCCCATTCCACAGGACCTCCACCGCGCCGCTTACGGTTCCTGACCCATAGTTGGCGGCAAGATCAAAGCTGATGGAATAGACTTCACCCTCTTGGGTTTCCACGGATTGCGTCATACTGGAATGGCCGTTGCCTTCATCCGTGACGGTCCAAGCCCCCGTTTCCCCATATTGCGCAAAGCTGGTTGCCGTGTCGGTTGCATTTAGCAGGTTGGTGTCAACAAAATCACCGTAGACGAGATCATCGCCCGCTAGAGTTTGTATGATGTCATCACCAGACAAGCCCACAACAAGATCAGAACCGTTGGTTCCGTCGATTTGCTCTGACACATGTGTCCCGATCAAAGTGGTCTGGGTTTCATTAAGAGACATTGGTTTTCCTTCGTTATAAATTTGGGCAGCAGATCGGCTTACCAGCCGATACCGTTGTAATGCGCCGTGTTTTGGGGAGCGTTGGCGATGCGAACCACGTCGATGACGGGGGTGTCGCCAGAATTCAGAACAACATCGCGGTAAAGGTCGTTGTTGTGAGTCACGATCAATGCTTCGGCCGTGTCTGCCACATCGCGCACGTCAGCGCGCATCATCAGTGGCAGGTCTGTTGCCAAGGCTTGCAGACCTGGGCTGCCATGGCGCACATAGGCGAGCTGTCCTTCCAGTGGTGTGCTCGGCGTGATGGCTGGATCATGGATTGCGACCTCCACACCTTCGGCGTTGAGTGCAGCGATAACCTCCAGGATAGGGCTTTCGCGCAGGTCATCCGTGCCTTGTTTAAACGCCAAACCAAGGATGCCGACTTTTTTCGCGCCTGTTTCACGCACCATTTCAACGGCCCGTTCAATATGCGTTTTATTCGACACGCCAAGGCTTTCAATCATCGGCAAATCAACACCTTGCTGCTTGGCGATGTGGGCCACTGCACGGACTTCTTTTGGCAAACAAGAGCCACCAAAAGCAAAACCAGGCTTCAGATAGTAAGGGGACAGATTGAGCTTGGTGTCTTGCACAAAGACGTCCATGACATCGTGGCTGTCTACGCCCAATGGTTTGCACAGACGACCGACCTCATTGGCGAAACAGACCTTTGTGGCGTGCCAAACATTATCAACGTATTTGACCATTTCCGCCGTTTCGACGCTGGTGACGATTGGGGCTTCATCTACGGCTTCGTAGATACGGCTTAGGATATTGGCGCTGCGATCATCGTTTGCGCCGATCACCGTTTTCGGCGGGGCATAAAAATCTTCGACAGCGACACCTTCACGAAGAAATTCCGGGTTGAAGCACACGCCGAAATCGACGCCTGCCTTCAATCCCGAAACTTCTTCTATGATCGGGGCCATGAAACCCATGGTGACCCCTGGAGGGATGGAGCACCGCATGACCACGACGTGAAAGGTGTTTTTGCGTTTAATGCCGGCACCGATAGAACGTGCGGCTGCTTCAATGTAGCTGTGATCGCAGCCACCATCGGCGGCGGTTGGCGTGCCCACAGACACGAAGGTGATGTCCGTATCAACAACTGCTTGTTCGAGATCATCTGTGGCAAACACGAGATCGTTTTCCAAACCTTCGCTGAGCAACCGTTCGAGGTCTTTTTCATGGATTGGTGATTTGCCTGCCGCAATACAATCTACTTTGGCGCGGTCGATATCAACGCCAACAACGCGGTGTCCAAGGCTGGACAAACAGGCTGTTGAAACGGCACCAACATAGCCCAAACCAACGACGCTAATGGAGGGTTTTTCATCGATAACACGCAAGGGAACTGCTTTGAGTGCATGGGCGTAATTTGGGTTAAAGTCGAACATTGGTTGATCCTTCGTTTGTTGTTGAAGGTGTTCTAACGCACTGTTTTCAAGCAATCTTTGCCCCGAGGGTATAGCGAAGGCATACTTGGTATGGGTCGGCTATCCTTTGGCATAGGCCGCCAGAAAAGAGCGAATAAACGCAAAAAAGCGGCCCTTTGAAGAGCCGCTGTAGTTGGTGTGAGAGTGCTTATTATTATAAGGGGGCGCCCCCTGTTTTATGCAGCTTTGTCACGTGCGTAGATATCTTCATATCGCACGATGTCATCCTCTCCCAGATAGGCACCTGTCTGCACTTCGATGAGGTGAAGTTCGACTTTGCCTGGGTTCTCTAAACGGTGAATTGCGCCAAGTGGAATGTAGACGGATTGGTTTTCTGAAACCAATTTCACGTCGTCGTCCACGGTCACATGTGCAGAGCCCGCCACAACGATCCAATGCTCGGAACGGTGGACATGGCTTTGCAGCGATAGGGCAGCACCTGGCTTCACGACAATGCGTTTCACCTGAAAACGTTCCCCTAAGGATAAGGTTTCAAAATATCCCCAAGGGCGGTGATCTTTTGGAAAGCCTTCTGCCTGTTTGGCTTGTTTGACCTTCAATTCTTGAACCGCTGTTTTTACGTTTTCAGACTGGCTCATGTCAGCCACCAGGACCGCATCGCCCATCGCAATCGCCGTGATGTTCTTGAGGCCCAAACCGACCAATTCGACACCATCAGTGTCTGATCGGAGCAATGAGTTTTCGCAATCAATCGCAGTTGTATTTCCGCTTTGGACAACGCCGTTTTTGTCGCCATCGCCTGCTTCCCAGACCGAGGACCAGCTGCCCAAATCGCTCCACCCGCAATCAACTGGAACAACGGAAAGTGTGTCGCACAGTTCCATCACAGCATAGTCGATAGAAACATCTTCTGCTGTTTTGTAGGGTTCTACGTCCAGTCGGAAGAAGTCCAGATCGCGCTGCGCCCCTTCAACGGCACGCCGCACTGGTATGATCAAGCGTGGGCAGAGAACTTCAAAGGCTTCAAGGATTTCCTGAACGCGGAACATAAAGATGCCCGCATTCCAAAGATGCCGCTTGCCCTGAAGAAACCGTTTTGCCGTTTCAGCATCTGGTTTTTCGACAAACGATTTCAACGGCTGTGCATGGGGTGCCGATGACGTGATTTCATCAAACATTTCCAAATAGCCATAGCCTGTTTCAGCGCGGTTTGGTTTAACACCGAACGTTACCAATTTTCCGGCATTCGCGGCCTCATACCCTGCGGAGATGCCTTCTAGAAATGCGGATTCATCCGCGATCGCATGATCGGATGGCATCACAAGAAGAATGGCATTCGGTTCATCTTTTAGGTGCAACGCAGCGGCCAAAATGGCGGGGGCCGTGTTGCGTCCTTCTGGTTCGATCATAATGGTTGGGTTTTTGATACCTGCGTCGAGACATTGCTCGGCTACGGTGAAGCGATAGCTTTCGTTGGTCAGCACGATGGGTGCTTGAAAGGCGTCGTCTTGAACCCGCGATACTGTTTGTTGAAACAGACTGGTGTCCCCATTCAAAGGCGCGAATTGTTTGGGATAGCTTTTGCGAGACAAAGGCCAAAGACGTGTTCCGCTGCCGCCACATAGAATTACTGGATAGATCATTTTGTTTTCCTCACACAAGAATTGGCATGATGCCGATAGATGTGTTTTAGATTTCGGTGAGGTGTATGTCGCTTCACCAAGAGAACAGGTTTTGAGCAATTTGGGTGGGTGGGGTATTCAAAAGTATAGGTTTTGGAGGTTGGTATTTAACACATAAGAATCAGTGTGTTAATCGTTACAGAAAGGTCGGAAACTCTATCAAACCCATGTACACAGCCAAGCCAGTTACAAAGGCGATAACCGTCGTGACCAGTTGAAATTTGGCCATTCCGTTTTGAACTTTGTCAGAAAAGGAGGTCCCGTTTCCAGCCGATTGATTGCCCCGATTGGACCATTTTTGTTTGCTAAGATGGAAGATCATAAAGACCTTAACCGAGGCGTTGATGATTTGATTAAAGTACAAAATGAACGGCCAACTGAGGTCTGTACTGCGGGCATAGCGAAACAAAGCCAAGCATAGGATCGTGCGCGACAGTACGATCCAAATTAGGCAATGAGCCAGAAACATTGGGTCAATGAACACTGTCAAAAGTGCGAGTGTGGGGCTTACCAACATTGTCCACATGGCAATACGTTGATCCACCAAACACCACCAGATGAACGGCTTTACCTGGCGTGGCCCAAGCGAAATTGCGCGTGATCCATTGCGCAGCATATTCCCAGACCAACGGCGGAAATTCTGTACCATACGGCCCGTACCAGAACCTTCGATCTGTTCGATTGTGTAAACACAGGCGTCAGGCACATAGGTCATTTTCGCATTGCACGTCAGCAGGTGATACCAAGTGCTTTTGTCATCCCCGGATAGGAACCTGAAGCGTCCCCAGAGCCAGTGATCCAAATGATCCGCTTCGATTGTGCGGATGAACTTTTTGTCGATGATATTGCGCGCCCGAAACACGCTCATGCGCCCTGTCAGTGTCAGAACTTTGTCCGACATTGCATGGCTTTGCATTGCAAGGCGACGTTGTGCAAACCGCATCGACAGCCAGCTTTGTATCCATTCAGGACCATAGCAAATGACCTCTTCATTGGTGGTCAAGGCTTGCAAATCGGGGTCTGCGCCGAACATCGAACAGGTTTTTTCCAACACATCTGTTCCATAAACCGCATCGCCGTCCATAAAGATCACAAGGTCGTCTTTTTCGACCCCATTGCGGTTCATCGCCCGCAAGATCATGCCAATGGCCATGCGTTTTCCCGGTTGATTTTGGCGTAGGAAAACCAGATCCGCGTCCAAGTCTTGGGCATGGGTGCGCACAAAATCTGTGATGATTTCCTCATCGAATGACGATCCTGTTCCAATATAGAGCGTTGTTGGAATGCCTTCGCGGCGAATTTGGCCGATGATGGATCCAATGACGCGCCGTGTGATTGCTGGTTCTTCAAAATAAGTGGTCATTTGAATGTGCAACATGCGGGGCCGCCAGCCGCTTTGCCAAACGGCATGTGCTTTGGCACGCATCCGTGGCCATTTCACGCGCGAATATATTTCGGCGCGAATGGCGTGGGTAAACCACCAGCCGAACCGCCACAGCCCCAGCGAGCCAAGGGTCATTGTGAACGTTAGCAGATCGGGATTTAGAAAGTTGTTGGGCCAAAAAACCATGGCCGCGAGAAGCGTCATACACAGGACCGAAAATCGGGCCAGAAATTGCGGCGTCCATTTTGCAAAGCCCGTTGGACTGGGACCTGCCAAAGTTGCAAGCCAAGCATCCAAGTGTTTTTCAAATCCGTAGACTGTTTTAGGAGCGTCCATCGTCGCTCCCCTTCCAAATCCAGCCCAGTACATCGCGTTCTAGGTCAATGCGGGCGGGCGCGTTTGGACGGAACCATTTGCGGGTGTTCAGAACGCCTGCTTTGTCTGCCTTGATCGTGACGACCATCCCAAACTTATCTGGTTGTGCTGCATCTGTCCCCGCTTGCAAATCGACGACAGTGCCTTGGATGCTTTTGGATCGGCCTTGGAAACTGTAGCGCAAATCTGCGGGCATTCCGATGTAAACTGTTGTTGCCAAAGAGTCATCCAACCAACCAACCGCGATACGCGGGGTGTCATCTTCGATTTCTACGATCATGTCACCGCGGGCAACAAAATCGCCTTTGAAGGCGTGAACGGCGAAAACCGTTCCGTTTTCTTTGGCACGAATTTTCAATTCATCAGCAGCAGATTTGCGGTGACGCAATTCACGTTTCCAACGGCGGTAATCTAGATCAAATTCTTCAACCCGAGCAGTTAAGTCGGCCAGAATGGCGTGATATCCGCCTGGTGATAGGTCCGTGGCACTGTCAAACCGCAGCAATGCGTCCCAAGCCCTTTGTAAGGACGGTGGATAAGTTAGAGCGCGGGGTTCATGGGCTTGCCAAGGGACCCAAAGCGCATAGAAGGCATTCCACAATGGAGCGCGATAGCGGTCTATATCGTTGATGTGACGGTCCAGCTGCGATTGTGCCGCCTTAAGACGCCGTTCTGCAATCAGGACCTCGGCTCTGACCTCTTCCACATCGCTTTCGCGATCAGGATCTTCGAGCCGTGCGATCACATCGCCTTTTTTCACCCGTTCCCCGACCCGAACGTATAGTCGGTCGATATACCCCGCATCTGGGGCGTTGTAGACTTCTACGGGTGCCACAAAGCGTCCGTGATCAAGTGTGACATGGGACAAGCGTTGCCAGATTTGTCCGCCGAGGAATCCGCCTAAGAACAAGGCCAAGGCAAGGTAAAACACGACGTTCCAAATGATCCGTAGTAGCCTTGGTTTTGCTTGCGCCAATCCAGCGGATTTTTCATCATCTGTTTCGCCCATGGGCACCAGATCAACTGGGGTATCAAGGCTAGTGATAATGTCACCCGTTGGGACCATTTGGCCAGCCAAAACACCTTTGTAAAACACCGCCAGCGTTTCGCGCTGTCTGACGGTTAGTTCAACAAAAACGTAGTAGTCTGGAGTGTCTGTCGCGGCGAGTTCAATGGGAAAGGTCACATCGACGCCTTGGAACGGGATCGTCAACATCACTTCACGGCCCATATCAGCCGCTGGGACGTCAAGATGGACTCCTTCCAGCGACCAGCGTTTGGCCGATACTTTTTGCCCCATCGCTGTATGGACGTACAGCGGCGCTGCCACCGCAAAGGACAGATCAGGCAGAGGGCATTCATGACGAATGTTCATTGCATACACCGATTATTTATTGCCAGCGGACTGGCGACTCTCACCCGTAGGTCATACCAACTGCACCCTTGGAGAGGGGCAGGACAGGAGGATGGCAAAAGGAAACTGTGGGTAGCAATGCTATCCTAAAGGATAGGCTTAGCCTGCAGAGCGCAGTGCTTTCAGGGTTTTAGGCCAATTCGCAGCAACAACAGAGGCGGCTGATTGAGCGGCTTCTAGGTCTTGTGACTTTGCTGCTTGCTCTAAGACGCGCAGGTCATCACGAAAGGACAGCGCGCCAATTACCCCAGAAGAGCCGATGGATTTGTGGCTGGTAGCGGCAAGGTCTTTGAGGCCATTTGGGTTCAAATGATCAGGCAGTTCTGTCAGTAGCGCGTCAATCTCTGCTTCAAACCCGTCCAATAGTTTGCGCATTTTTTCAGGGGTTAGAATGGTATGAAGATTGTTGAATATCTGTTGGTCCAGAAGATCACTGCGATGATTGCCGCTTTCGTCGTTGGCATCCGGGGCTTGTCCAGAAATGTGGTTTAACAGGGCCCCGACAAGGGCGTTCTGCGACACAGGTTTGTTCAAACAGTCATCCACGCCTGCGGCTAGGAATTTTGCTTGCTCCTCTGCCATTGCATGGGCGGTCAGAGCCAGAATTGGAGTGGTTGTATTTGGCCCCTCACCCGCGCGAATAGCGATCGTGGCGTCAACACCGTTCATCACCGGCATGCTGATATCCATCAGTATCGCTGAAAATGCCTCTTGCGCGGCCTTATCAACTGCTTCTTTGCCATTGTGCGCTTCTTCTACAATAATGCCTTCACTGCTGAGCATTTCATGGGCGATCATGCGGTTGATTTCATTGTCTTCCACCAACAAGATTTTGTGCCCTTTTAGCGCACCGCCGTCGAAGGCTTCTTTGATTTCCACGTCTGTCTTGATTTTATCGTCCGTTACCTTGATTGGCATCTTCACTTCGAAGGTTGTCCCTTTCCCAAGCGTGCTGTTTAGGGAAATTTTGCCGCCCATCATGCCGATAATTTGTTTGCAAATCGTCAACCCAAGGCCAGCGCCAGAGGCCATCCGGTCATAGGATTTCTCTTGCGTGAAGAAGCGATCAAACACACGGTCTTGATCCTCGGCCGAGATCCCGACCCCTGTATCTGTGACGCTAAATCGCAAAGTTGAATGGCCTTTGTCCTTGTTTTCAACGTCGGCAGTGAGCGTGACAGTGCCATTGTTGGTAAACTTGAGCGCATTGCTCACAAGGTTAAATGCCACTTGTCGCAGGCGGTGTTCGTCTGCCTTAACCAAGTGCTTTGGCATGTTCTTCAAGTTCAAAACAAGGCTGTTGCCTTTGGCGACAGCGATCGCGTCATTTGTGGTAACAACGTCTTCAAAGAAATGCTCAAGATCAAACAGGTCATTTGTCAGCTCCAGCATTCCCGCATCAATCCGAGAGACATCAAGAACATCATTGACGTGATGCAACAGAATTTTCCCAGAGCGTTGGGCGACATCCACATAACCTGTTTGTTTCTTTGTTAGCTTGGTCTTTTGCAAAAGTTCCATCGTGCCAAACAGCCCATTCAAAGGCGTGCGCATTTCATGGCTCATCACGGCAAGGAAGTTCGACTTGGCCTTTTCCGCTTGCAACGCTTCGTCCCGCGCATTCTTCAGTTCTTTTTCGGCTTCTAAACGGTCTGTAATATCGCGCAGATACGAAATGAAGATTGCACCGCGATGGTCTCGTGCTTGTCCAATGGAGATTTCGATTGGAAATTCTTCGCCATTTTTGCGCAAAGCGGTGATTTCAATGCGCCCCTGCCCCACCAAGCGGGGTTTTTTGGTTTTGTTGAAACGGTCCATCCCTGCATAATGTGCTTCGCGGTAATGTTGCGGGACGATCAGTTCTGCCATTTGCGCCCCCACTGCTTCATCGCGCGAAAATCCGAAAACAGTTTCAGCAGAGCTGTTGAAATCCAGAATGACCCCTTGGTCGTCAGCAACGATAATTGCATCAAGGGACACTTGGAACGTGGATTTAAGACGCTCATTTGCGAGTTTGACGGCATTTGCTGTACTGCGTTGCAGACGATATTGGCGCAACAAAAAGAACAGCATGATGATCAAAAAGAAGATCAAAGCGAGCGAGACACCCGCCGCAATTTGTAGCAAACGCGAAAAGGACATCCTTTCGGAGTCAGATGCTTTGGATTGTAAGGCGATCCCTGTCAGCGCGATGTTGTGAACATCGCTTCGAATACCGTCAAAGCCCAATTGAAGGAATTCTAGGTTCCCACGCAATTCGTCGTTTGGCACATCCATTAAGGGAGTGGTGAACTCTAGACATTTCACCAATGCACCCAACTGTTCGATGAATACGGGATTTTGGCGCATTGTTTTGAAAACGGGGCTTTCTACGATCCCAGTGACTCGACTGTGGAAATTGTCAAACTTGCGCCGAAGGTCCTTAAACTCTGTTTGGTTGGATTGTTGCACAACAACAACCTCTTCGCGCAACCGCAACAGATCCACTTCGGCTTGTGATAGGGACCACGTTAAGTTGTCGCCTGGCGCTTGGCGCAAATCGTTCATGCGCTGCGTTGCAACAACGAACAACGAGATAAGCACAACCATGCTTATCCCGATGACCGCGACTGGAAATATGCGGCGGAGAACTTTTTTGCGTTTAATCAAGTCGGGCCCCATCTGCTATTCAACAGAGATTATACGGTCCAATTGCCAAATGGAACGTGAATAAATCACTTCCGTTCTGTACTTCGGTTTGGAGTCGTAAGGGTAGACGATCCAAAGAGGACCTTTACCGCGTGATGACATTTCCTCACCATTCATAAGATAGGCCACAATTGGCACATCGTCCGCAATGCCTGATGCAGGAATTTCGATTTTGTAATCGTTTGAAGCGACAGCTTCGATTTTCGTTCCTGAAAAGCCTACGTAATCGAGCACGGCTTTTAGGCTGACCCCTGTAAATTCGACTTCGCCTTCTGTCCAAATTGTCGTGGTCGAAAATGTTTGTGACGGCAGTGCCTTCAACATCTCTATGTCGAGGACGACACCCGCATCGGTATTTTCGTTTTGGATGGCTCCTGAAACGGTCAAAATGGCATCGCCATTTGGCGTTGGTACAGTTTCAGCCGAAAGCGGCATCGCACAGAAAACTGACAGGAGTGCAGCTGTGATAATCTTTTTCATGGGTCCATCCATTCATAAGCAACCTTGATGGCCATTTCATACAAAGAGCATTCGATGAAACCCATCGTGCATGCGTATAGGCTGCTATACGAAAGTATAGCAGCCTGCCCCAACCCGTTGTTTTACATCATTTTATCAAATGGATCGTCGCAGTATTTACCTTTGTTTTCATCTTCACTTTGAACCGAGACACATCAGAGATTTGCAATGCAGCGAGAGAAATGGCCCAGATATCGCTCCGTTCACTCGCTTTAACACGGTCGCTTTTGGTGAGTTTCACCCGCGTTTTCTGTCCCGCGGCATCGTACAATTCCAGTTCCAGTCTGCCTGTGGACACGCCCGGAGTTTGCACGCGGATGGAACGGATAGTGGAGGTTGAAAACCCAACATCCATCTGTTTCCAATCCGTAGAAAGGCCACCTTCAAAGGCAATCGTTTTGTCACCACTTTGGTGCAAGACACCCAGTATCTGGCGCAGGCCGCTGACGTTGGTTAGCGGTGCCGTGTAAGGTGTTTCCCAGACAACCGTTTGG
>CAYWIR010000012.1:0-15527 GCA_964458375.1 uncultured Neptunicoccus sp. | reverse complement strand
CTTCACCGTCTTGCGTTTTGTGCCGTTACGTCGATTGGCTTGTTCCAGCGCTGGCTGAGCATCAGGTTCGTAACCCAGATGGTCCGTCAGCTCCGCGTCAAGCATCCGCTCCATCAGGCGGACCTTCAGCTCTCGCATCAGGCCCTGATCGCCCAGTAGATCGTCCGCGTTCGCAACCCCGCTCAGCAGCTCGTCTAATACTTCCTTGGATATCGTCATTGTCGTCATGCTCCTTCGTGAATGAAGCATGGACCGAATTACTCATACACAGAAGATCGGACACTCTCCATAAACAGACTCTGTAGCCCTTACAGCCGCCACTCTACGCTCGGCGTAAAAAGTCCCTTGGCATTCGAACGAAAGCCCGCCTAAATGTGGTAAGAGGCCGGAATACAGCCTAGGAAATTTCAAAAGCGTTCTTCTCAAAGTAGAGGGGTAGCTAGTGGAAACAAGGGAATGAGTATAGGGTTCTGAAAGGGCAAAAAGTAATTTAATTTTACAGGAATCGAATATGAAGTTTAGATTTTTTTCGAATAGCAGGCGGGCCGATTTGGCTCTTACTCCAAGCGCTCGAATACAAAAATGGGGCCATCGTCAATATGTTGGTGGAATGGATGCAGAGACTTGGTATAGTATTGGAAAACGGCAGTACCATTTTTTAGTTGAGCAAGGTTTAACCGCTGATAAAATTTTTCTTGATATCGCCTGCGGTTCATTGCGCCTAGGGCAATTTCTCATTCCGATGCTTGAAACCGGAAAATACTATGGTCTGGAAGGTGAGCAAAGCCTTATAGACGCAGGGATTGCCCACGAAGTTATGTTTGATCTTGTGGCAAAAAAGGAAGCCAAACTTGCATGCAATTATAATTTCGATCTAAGTTTCTGTGATGGTTATGATTACGCAATTGCGCAATCGTTATTCACACATTTGACTTTGAAAGATATCACACGTTGCTTCACGGCGATGCGAAGTATAGGACTTCCAGGGTCCAGTTTCTTCTTCACTTTTTTTGAAGGTGATGAATTGAATAATCCTACAAGTGCATCTCATGCCAATAAGGACTGGTGTTATGAATACAAAACACTTGAAAAAATCGTAGAAAAAGCGGGATTTCAATGCAGGTATATTGGCGATTGGGGTCACGAACGTAACCAAATGATGGCAGTGGCATCAGTCCCTGATTGAATTGGACTATCAGTGATAGAGAGGCTTAGACGAATTTGGACCACGTCGGCGACGATGCGTTTTTCCTTTGTTACGCGATTGGTTTTGATTACGTTGGGCTTTGTCACGACACTTATTGTGGCGCGTCAGTACGGGCCAATTGCAACTGGGCAGATAGGGTTGGCAGCAGCGATCTTGAACGTAACAGCGGTACTCTCGATGGGTGGCGCAGAGCTGATGGCATTGAAGCGGCTGTCTGGCAAAGAAGCTGATCGGAATGAGGTGTTCACCGCTAGTTTTTGGCGTATTGGCCTTGGAATCTTGATAGTAGGGGCTGGATTCTATGCTTTGTACCTCCTAGATTTTTTTAGCTTAGTCGCTCAGTCTCTGGGGGAAACCTTTGTAATATTTTTGCCCGGATTTATCGCAATAAATGCCTTCCGCTTGTATTGTTACGAAACGATAAGATCGTTCGAGGCTACAATCACCTATAATTTGCTTTTGATTGCGTCGCCGCTCAGTTTTTTATGCATGGTTATGTTTTATCCAGCGCTCCCTTTACCGGTAAGTTTTGCTTGGCTGGTGGCTTTTTCGGAACTAATATGCATCTTTTTGGCAGGTTTTGTTTTTTTCCAATATTCAAATGGCTTACGTTTGATTAAACTGGCCCCAAGCCAGATCACCAACCAAATCCGCAGGATGACGCCTTATTTCATATCAACCCTTTCAGTTGCTGCCTATCAACTCGATATTCTGATCGTGGGCTTGATCCTCCCAGCTGAAGAACTCGGAGCATATGTCGTTGCTTCCCGCCTTGCGACTTTTGTTGGATTGCCAATGGTTGCAGCAGCAATCGGTTTTGCTCCGCGCGTGGCACAGCTCTTTCGAAACAAAGGTAAGGCCGCTACAATTGTAGCAGGCAAGGATCAAACGAGAATGCTGGCGCCGATTACTTTTGCTGGCGGTTTTTTGATGCTTTTTAGTGGGCAGCTTATACTTGGCTTTTTCGGGTTAGAATTCAAGTCTGCATATAGTGTGCTTGTACCGCTTGTCTTGGCGCAAATGGTCCTAGCGTCTGCTGGGCACGCTGGCTTATTGTTGGTTATGTCAAACCAGCAGCGCCAACAGGCTCGGATTTTTTTTCTGAGCGCTTTAGTGATTGTACTTGGTTCGATTGTTCTTGTACCTAAAATTGGTGCGCTCGGAGCAAGCATCGCGGTTTTAGCAGGAGCAGTGGTGCGTGCTGGCTGGGGCAGCGCAGTGATAGCGCGCACTTTTGGGGATGGCATCTCGATTATCCATGTGTTCTGCCGCCACCCAATGCCAAGCCACGGAAAGAAATGATGGGTTTCCCACAGGTCAGCTGTGTTATCCCCTGTCATGAGTGTGCAGCTACCCTAGAACGCGCGGTTGCCTCGGTTCTAGCACAATCTGTGCCGGTGGACGAAATCATACTGGTGGATGATTGTTGCCCAAACGGTAGTGGATTGGTCATTGACAAAATTGCAATGCAGCATCGACAAATCAAAACGATCCGGCTTTCAGCGAACAGTGGCCCGTCCTATGCGCGCAACCGGGGATGGGATGTGGCAAAAGCGGAGTGGATTGCATTTCTGGATGCTGACGATGCATGGCATCCAAAGAAACTGGAAATTCAATTGCGTTTGCTGGACCTCTTTCCAGATATTCAAATCGTCGGGCATTTGTGTGACGTGAATGATCCGACTGCGCCGTTCAACAAGATTGTTTTGGATGATACGATGTTGAAAAAGGTCTCAAGGAAGATCGTCAGAAGCTCGCTGTTACTACGTAATCCCTGGTCTACCCCAACGGTGCTATTGCGTGCAGACCTTCCGTTCCGATTTGACGAGGATCAGTGGGCGGCTGAGGATTACCTGCTATGGGCCGATATTCTTCTTTCTGGATACAAGGGCATGCGGATAGATCTACCGCTCGGGCGTTTGTTTAAGGCGCGATATGGTGCTGCCGGGCTAAGTGAACGGTTGTGGCGCATGGAACGGGGAGAGTTGACGACCTTACGCAAACTTCGTCAACACGGGCACTTCGGAGTAGCAACACATCTGGCATTGTCAGTCTACTCGCTGGCAAAATATGTGCGTCGTGCGTTAGTCGGCCCATGATCTATACAGCGCTGACTTTACTGGCCATTGCGCAATATGGCGTAATGCGTGTGGTGCGCTGGCCCGCCCCTAAGGCTAGCATGATGGTTGTGGCGTTGATCTTCGCTGTCGTAGCAGGTTTTCGCGGGTCTGTGGGAACTGATACAGGGGCTTATTGGCATATAGTCGGAGCACATCTTTCTGGTTTGGAGGTCGGGGTCGAACCCGGATTTTTGATTTTGACCGACTTACTCGCCAATCTAAGTAGCAATGAACGAGTTGTGGTCAACCTAGTCTCTACAGTGTTTTTTTTCTGCATCGCTTTTTTCATATGGCGTGCAACGCAGGCCGAACTTATCTACCTTTTTGCGTTTTTTGCCCCGCAGTATTTTCTCAACTATTCGATGAATGGGCTTCGCGTCGGAATGGCGTCAGTCTTATTTTTGCTGTTCTTCCAATCTTGGTTGCGTGGCCGCAAGAAAGAGGCGGCGGTTCTGGCGGTGCTATCGTTCTCCATGCATTTTTCTATCGCCATGGCGTATTGTTTGTTTTTCCTTGCTAGCCGAACCCCCAACTCACGATGGTCCTTAATTCTCCGACTAGGTGCGATTCTAGCGGTGCCCGTAATATTGGCGGGGTTGGAGGAATATGTGAATTCGCAGTTCGACAAATACGCTGATGCCAAAGCTGAGAATAATCTTGCGGGGTTAAGCGCATTGGTTAAAATCGCTGTATTCCTACCTTTCACTCGTTTCTTAGCGATAAATTCGCAGCAATTGATTCTATTTGGATTAATTTCTGTTGGGTTGACCTTAGCCTCAGTAGGGATAACGCAGTTAAGCTACGCCGGGTTGCGCTTAATGGATATCTCGATCTGGCTGATCCCATTACTATATCTAGGAGCCCTTCCGCGTGGAGAGCCAATACGTACGTCGTTTGCAAATGGTCTGGCGCTGACAGGAATTGTGGGTGGAATCTTCACTCTGCGCAACATATACCAATCTGCCGGTGTCGGCCAATCACCTTTCCTGCCTTATGAAGGCGTATGGAGCGCCTTGTGAAAAAACGCATTGCCTTTGTGGTAGCTGTTCCAATAACCTTTCATGCCTTTCTTCAAGGGCACGCCGAGATATTGGCAGATGAATATGACATCACTGTCGTTACCAACATGGATGGCCACGACTTGCCTGATGTGGCGCGACAGTTCAAGTTCGTTCATTTTTCTATTTCTCGTAAGATTGGGCTCCTAGGTGATTTGTACGCACTGTGGCAGCTATGCCTGATTTTGCGCCGAGAGAGGTTTGACATCGTTCATTCAGTTACGCCCAAAGCTGGTCTATTAGCGGGATTGGCCGGAACTCTTTGCTTACAGAAAAGGCGGTTGCACACTTTTACCGGGCAAGTCTGGGCGACTCGGGCGGGAATTATGCGCCGGATACTTAAATCTGTCGACCGCCTGACACTCGCCTGCACAACACACGCTTTGGCCGACAGTCCGTCGCAGATTGAGTTTCTGAAGGCGGAAGGCTTTTACGCTGAAATCACAGTTCTGGGCGATGGCTCAATAGCTGGAGTGGATACGGAACGCTTTCGGGCGGATGCGCAGGCGCGGCAGGAGATGCGAGTGCAATATGGGTTAAGTACTGAAGTTGTCTTCGGGTTTCTAGGCCGATTGAACCGGGACAAAGGTGTGCCTGAGTTAATAGATGCTTTCATCGCTTCGGGTCTTGGCCATGACGCGGTTCTCCTTTTAGTTGGACCAGATGAGGAGGCGCTAGAGACGGAAATCCAAGCCAAGATTGAAGGAACCGGATTGCGAGTTATCCTGAATGGGGCAACCCGAACACCAGAACGGGCATTGGCTGCGATGGACGTCTTTTGCCTACCTAGCCACCGTGAGGGTTTCGGAACCTCTGCACTAGAGGCGGCAGCAATGGGATTGCCAGCAATTGTGTCGCGAATTTACGGGCTGATAGATGCGGTTAAGGAGGGCGAAACCGCGCTGTGTCACGAGGTTGGAAATGTGGTGCAACTCTCTGAAGCGATGCGCCTGATGGCAGATGATAAAGCACTGCGAGCCCGTATGGGTGTTGCGGCTCAGGAGCGCGCGCTAAGGTATTTTACTCTTGCTAGGATATCCAATGAATTAGCTGCGTTTTACCGTCAGGTGCTTTGAATTATTGGCGCCGCCAGATTCCACCTCTGCTTTCGGTGAGAGCGTCGGTGAATGCTTCCCAATACCGACGGGAATTGTAGCGACGACTAAAGATTAGTGCTTGGATTGCCTTGCGTGGCACGAAAGCCAGCCAAAAGAGTGTACGCAACGGCCATGCAAGATAGCGCTGGCGTAGAATTATCATGTTTCGCATTGCATAAAAAAAAGTCAAAGGACTTATGACGCCAAGCGATTTTCCAACTTTGTGATAGACGATGGCCTTGGGCGCGATCCGCAAGGGGATTCCTGCATTGCTGGCCCGGAGCGACAAGTCCCATTCCTCGCACCAAATGAAATAGATTGGATCGTAAAGACCAATCCGTTCAAAAAGTTGGCGTGAAATCAGCGTGGCGCAACCGCTGACCCATTCGGTTTCTGGATGCCCTTCGTCACTCCTACGCTTCTCGCCCTGATGGCCATAACTGGGCATCAGCATGCGCGAAAAGTATCCCCCAAACCACCAGATGTAATCTGGTTCATCAGCATAGAGGATTTGGGGGCTTATCAACATATGAGGGCCAAGCGTCTTGAATGCCTCGGTTAGCTGAGCGATGATATCCGGTGCGACGGTAGTGTCGTTGTTGAGGATGAAGGCCGCATCGGCACCAATCTCGAATGCCAAGCTTGCACCTAGATTGTTGCCAACACAAAAACCAAGATTTGTATCAGATTCAACAATAGTTACCGCCGGGGATTTTTGGCTGTGCGGTTTTTTGAACTGCTCCAATTTACTATCAAAACTCTGCCGCTCATACGAAATGCCGCCTGCTTCGCAATGCTCCGCAATCCGGTCCGGAGAGCCGTCACCGGAGGCGTTATCAACAACAATAGTACGAAATGCCGACTGGTCAGGTTGCGCCGCAATGCTATCAATGCATTCGATCGTGTCCTCCGTTCCCTTCCAGTTTAACAGAATGATAGCGATCTTGGTCATAGGGCCTCCTCGGCTCGCCGCTCAATTGCGGCATCAATGGCACCTTCGATCAAAGTTACATAACGGTCAGCATAGCTGTCCAACGCGCGCTCATGGATCGCGTTTTCGCGTGCTGTTGTAACCAGAGTAAACACCTCTTCTGGGTGATCTAGCGCCCAAACAACTTGGCGTGCTAGATCGTGCCCTTTCATGGCGCGGTATAATAAACCTGTATTAGGTGAAAGGCTTTCCACATTTCCACCTGCATCGGCTGCGATAACTAAAGTTCCGGCCATCATGCTTTCAACTATCACTCTCGGCGAGGCTTCAGCCAAGCGGCAATTGATCGAGATGTCGCACAGGCCAATAACAGCAGGGGCATTCTTAAGGTAACCAAGATAGACTACTGCATGGCTGACGCCAAGCTCTGCTGCTAGGGTCCTGATCTTAGTGCCGTACACAGATTCTTCACGTCCGCCCAGAATCAACCTTGCTTCTGGATATTTGGAGAGAATAACTGGCATGGCTCGGATGGCATCCTCATGTCTTTTGGTTTCTATTATAGCGCCAACATATATGATTTTAGGTCCTTTGCAGGCCTCGACCTTGGTGATGGCATCGGCATCATCGGGATGCAATTGACGGTCATAAGGGACGGGTTGATATATAACGCGGATATCCTCGCCTGCCAGCATCGGCTGAAATGCTTCTCGGATGACACTTGCCACCGCCACATAGACACTACCTGTCCAGCCCATTAGTTTTCTGGTTGCCCAGTGACCTAAATCGTAACTAATCAACTCGTCTTCACCCTTGCCAAATGGACCATACTCGTGCATGTGCCAAACATGTGGTTTTTCGGCTAAACGGGCGGCCAAAGCAGTTAGGCCAACCGCAGTGGAATGCGTGTAAATTACATCAAATCCGCCATCACGAAAGAGTCTTACAAGGCTCGGCAAGGACCATAAATTGCGCAGCTGTCGGTATAGTCTGCCCCTGATATGTCCAGGGCCAAACCAATAAAAGTAAGGTATGATAATACGATTTATCCCAGCGATATCACATAGATCAGCCAGCCCCCCTTTTTCATCTGGCAACAACACCTCTACGTGCCAGCCCGCATTGTGCAAAAGTTCAGCCATATCGAGCATGGCCCGCTCGGCCCCTTGTACCCCCGGGTCATGGGAGGCAATACAGATTGACCGCGGTTTTCCCATCGAAGCGTTCATGAATTACTCTTCGGTCGGGTCATGGAACCCCGTAGAGCCTCTTTCAGTCGACTTCGCGCTAGCCAGGCGCGGCGACGCAAGGGCTTACAATACTGCGGTTTCAAACGTAGCACACTTGGCAGCTTAGTTGGTGTCATATCGTACCCTAGAATCTTAAAATCTTTTTCATAAATCTGAGCGATTCCGGCAATTACGTGTTCTGGTATTGCGGTCTCGATCTCAAACAACTCAGCCGTTTCGGTTGGACGGTGATCAATATGGTCAATTGGCTCTGGGTCGCTCCATTTCCCAAATGTAGCATCCAAATACGATAGCAACGGGTCCAGTCCATCTTCGAGCGGAAAGCAGCGGGTTTCTTGACCTAGAAAATCCATCTGCGGGCGTAGGTGATTGTCCAATAGATCTGGCCTTGTGGGCAGTCGGCTCGCTGTCCAATTGAAGAAATCCGACAGTCCAGTTTCTCTAGGGAAAGGTGGGTGGATTTGGGTAAGGCGCATATTAAAACTCGATACAAAGCGGCTAAGCGGATGGCGCGTCATTGCAAAAGATCGCGCAATCCAAGGTTGTGGGAGCAGAATCTGGAGCTCCGGCCAGGTGATATGCTGCAACGAAGTTGGCCACCCGGGAATGTCTCCAATAAGGCCTAGTGGTCCAAACCGGCGGCGAAGATGGGCCTCGATTGTGGTTCCTGCGCATTTTGGGATATGGGCAAAATATGCAATGCCAATTTTGGTTTGAAAAATAGGCATGACTTCCTAGGTATCCTAGTGTTGGAGGGCGATGATCTTGCGATTACGCGTATTGGTCTGCAATGTGCAGTGAATAGTCTTAATTCCTGCTTTCGCGGTTTCTAAAATTGCGAAAGCAAATTTGTGCTTCGTCAACAACTAAGTTCGTCCTTGGGAATGAAAAACTAAAGAATATTTTTCTTTCTATGTAAGGTTTGGAAGATACTCAAGTCGAGTTCACTTTCCAATTTTCCGGGGGGCCTGAATAAATATCTTGTTTGGACTTATAGGGGTCGCTTTGAGAGTACCGCAAAGTGTGGGGCATTTTACGCGGCCATGGCATTTTCCGAGCCTTGTTTCATCTCCGGATACCACTGCTCGAACTTCTTTCGCAACGTTCCATCAAGCGTACGGGTTCGTGTTTGAAGCATGTGATGTGCGCCAAGTTTAGACCAGCGCATCTGCTGGCGTTTGCAAAATCGTTTGCCGACGACGGTGTTGACCGTGCTTTCGACAAAGCCGGTTGAGACGCGTTCTCCGTACCGGCGGCGTTCAGCGTAGTTCGGGATCATCCCGGCGCAGTTGGAAATGTAGGTTTGGAACTCATTTGCCGCCTTTCGCAGCGCTTTGATACTCTCATAATTAGTTTCGATCTCCACAAGATCCTCGGTCAATTCTTCGATCACAACTTGGCCGTCATACAGGTTGCCGTTCCACAAATATCCTTTGATTTGGCGGAGTGCGCACGCCATGCTCTCGGCCTCCTCTGCATTGTGATGTGCGAGGCCCTTTACGTATTGATGCATCACCGTGATGCGCATGGTGATATGGAACCAATCCAGAATGTGCTCGGAAGCAGGCGCCATGTATCGGGCTATGTTGATGACCGTGTCGCCGCCGTCAGTCATGAATGTGACCGGTTGGTTTTCTTGCCAGCCCTGGTCCTTCAGAACTTCATTCAGGCGTCGTTTTGGTTTCTCATCCAGGCTTTGAACAAGGCCGAGATAACGGTCAGGTCGGTCAGTTGATATGGATTTGCCTACGGTGACTTCAAAATGTGCCTGACCCGGCCGGCGGGATCGCACGTAACCGCCGTCGATGCCAACCGTTATCGGGCCCTCAGGGTTTGGCAATTGCGCCCGTTGGCTGGCGCTAGTCTCGATGAAGCTGAACTGTTCATCACCCAATTCGGCTTCCATCCTTGCTGCAACGCGTCCCAGATGCCGCCGCACGGTATCTGGCGAGAGCTTTTCATCAATTGGAAGCACATCCTTTAGCAAATCGACTGTGACACCATAGGATACCAGTGATGCCCATTTTGTTTCCAGCCACAACAGCTCGGGTGCAATATGATCGGGGAAAAACTCGGTCAATGGGCTGAATGTCCGCGCTGTCTCTTGTTGGCACGCGCAGTGATAATAGCGCGGGCTCTCGACTGGCACATTACCGAAAACCGTGCGCAAACAGATTTCAGTTCTCCCCTTTCGACGAAGTTTACGAGTGCAACCCGGGCAGTTCATCCGCGTTGCGCAATATGCCCGCGCCTGCATTCCAACGATCTGGCGTTGGAGATTAACCAGCACCTCTTTGCTTTCGGTGATGGATAGCCCGACATTACCGCTGCATTCATACCCTTTGTCAAAGCTGGCGACGTGGTGATCTTGGCGAGTTCCATCAGGCGATGTGATTGTAACGTTTACTTCAATATTCATTGGGATTTCCCCTTCTGTCCAGCGGTCGCGGACGCTGAATCCCGGACACGCATGATTGTTTGGCGGCTGGTTTTTATCGCCCGCGCGATGGCCGAGATACTCTCGCCAGCAGCCAACCTCTCGTAGACACTTTCCCGTTGTTCGTGTGAGAGAGCCTGCGGGCGTCCCAAAGTTTTCCCTGAAGCTTTTGCACGAACCAATCCCGACTGCGTCCGTTCAATCAGCAAATCGCGTTCAAACTGGGCAACCGCATTGATCACCCCCATGGTCAACTTCCCGGCCGAGCTGGTCAAGTCGACACCCCCAAGCGCCAGGCAGTGAACGCGGACACCCATCTCCTCAAGCCGAGCAACGGTGGTGCTGACGTCAATGGCATCCCGGCCCAGACGGTCAAGTTTAGTCACGACCAGCACATCATCCATCTCCATTTTGGTGAGTAACTGAGAGAACCCGTCCCGCTGCGCAATCGCCCGCGATCCCGAGACGGTTTCCATGATCACGCGATGGGGCTCGATGGTGAAACCAGCCGCCTCGATTTCTCGAAACTGGTTGTCCGGCTCTTGTTGGATGGTTGAAACGCGGGCGTAGGCAAATATTCTGGTCATGAGGTTGGGCTGTCCAAATGTGCTGTCCGGAACCTTATCGATGTACAAAAATAGATCAAGGTAGTTTCTGGACAGACAAAAAGACTCTGTCCGAAACCGAACGATTTCGGACAGCGGGTTACTTCATTGCTGGTGCATCATTTCCAGATGCTCTCCAGCGCGAAGGCGCTTGTTCACAGGTCCACGTGCAAACGAGCCTTCTACAAAAGGCTTGCGCGCCGCCATCCGTCTCATGGCCACCTCTACCTCGTCGGACATAAAGTCGCTCACAAGCGCGTTGGGTTTGTTGGCATCCACCACATCTTTAAGAAACTCGGTCATTACACCCATGTCTATCCAGGCCTCGTAGCTTGCCGTCTCATCGCGACGCTCCAGAAAGCCGCGTGGACCGCCGCAATCCTCTGGAGGGCAGGCTCCGGACCCGCCAGTGCAATTCGGATATGTTTTTCTTGCCGCTGCCGCGTTGAAAGCTTCGACACGAACCTCATGCTCCCAGTAGTCGCCCATGTCATAAACATATGAGAACTTGTCGTTCGTTCGGAACTCAAACTGCTTAATGGAGGTGTCTGCGCTTCCAGCATTGAGTTCAAATGAGCCATACTTCACAGCGTAAACGTCAAACTGGAAGAGATGATATCCCTCCCATCCCATGGTAATCTGAATGACGCCATGGAGTTCCCTCAACGATATCGTGGACGGTACCAGCACGCGACGCCAGATCATCGGGCTAATCCCGAGAAGGCGGATTTTAAGCTGAACAATTTGGGAAAGCACATCCATCAAGGAACGATGTCAGATCACGCCAACCTCGGCAACTGTCCCACACTTTGCGGTACTCTCGTAAGCTGGCCATATTGGCAATGATTGACACAACAAAAGGAAATATGGGCTTATTTGCCAAGTTTCTTTAATCATATTTACAACAATTGGAAGAGATATGTCCCTCGACTTTCAGATATTGCAACCAGGTGATATGAAAGAGTTCGCGATCAGCAAAATGAGGTGCGTGATTGTAATGTGAGGGCGTGCTTGATGAAACATGATTCAACAAAAACGGGGCTTATGGCGGGCCCAGTCAGGCTTGACCCGACCGTCATACAAGGTGATGGTTATATTATCGATCTACGGGCAATATTAGCGCTTTTATGGCGCGGTAAGTATATCGTCATTATTTGTATTCTGATCGGAGGTATTTTTGCCACTTTGATCATCTCTGATCTTGATGCCCGCTTTAAAGCCTCAGCTACGGTTATGTTTGATATTCAAAAAACCAATGTGATTAATCTCTCAGATGTTGTGGTTGAGCAGGAGTTTGGCAAAGATACGCTTCAAAATCAGATACAGATCCTGCGCTCTAAGGGTCTGATCCAACGGGTTATTAATGACCAAAACCTTACGCTCGTTGCAGAATTTAATCCAACTCTTCAAGTCGAGAAAAAGACGATTATAAGCCGCATCCAAAATGTGTTTTCGGTTCCGCCTGAGTTAAAAAACCTCCTCATGGATATTGGCCTTACCTCCCCGCCCTCACCTCCACCCACCGCTGACGTGAAGGCGCGTCGCGAACGATTGGCTATTGTTGAAAATGTGCGGTCCAGATTGTCACTAGCACCTATAAAAGGATCGCGGGTAATCGAAGTGTCTTTCACTTCTGGTAACCCCGACCTCTCATCACGGATCGTAAATGCCATCTCTGATCAGTATATTGTTGACCAGCTGGATGCCAAACTGGAGGCTACAAGAGCGGCCACTTCTTGGCTTACAGAGCGAGTCACCGAATTGCAGACCCGTGTCGAGACTTCAGAATCCGATGTTGAGGTCGCACGTGCGCGTTTGTCTTTAGAGGCGGGTCAAGGTCTTGCGATCACACAACAACAGCTTGAAGCGCTCAATGGTTCACTTGCCCTGACTCGAAATCGAGTATCTGAGATGGACGCACAAAATACACGTCTTCAGAATGCCATGGATCGTGGTTTGGATATTGGTGCAATTCCGGAATTCCGGAATTCTCTTCTGATCCAAAAGTACCGTGATCAAGAAAGTGATTTGCGGAGCCAAGAATCTGTTCTGGTAACCGCCGTCCCGGAAGGTCATCCATCTCTTACACTGCTGCGCAAACAACTCTCGGATGTACGGCTCAATATTGAAGTCGAAGCACAGCGAGTAATTGCAGCCATACAAATCGAATTGGACTCTCTTTCTGCACAAGAGGCTGCTTTGATCGCAGAGGTCCGTGAGTTGGAGACAAAATCTCTCTCACAATCCGCCAATGAAGTGGAGCTTCGCCAGCTAGAACGTGAAGCCCAAGCCAATCGTGTCCTATATGAAAGCTTCCTTGGCCGCCTGCAAGAAACCTCGGCGCAAGAGGACCTACAGGGAGCAGATGCACGTGTACTTTCTTCAGCCGAGCCTCCTAATAACGCAGAAACTCAGCGGAAAAAGATAATTCTCCTCCTAGGCTTGACACTTGGTACCGCCTCTGGCGTTGTTATCGTCTTTCTATTGGACCACTTGAACAACACCTTCCGCTCTCCCAATCAGATAACGGAGATGACTGGCGAGAATGTCCTAGCAACCATACCTGCGGGAGGATCTCGCATGAAGCGCCCAGAAGTAGTCCAACTTTTGCGTGAGAAGCCCAACGGGGCTTTGGCGGAATCTGTGCGTAATTTGCGGACATCTATCCTTTTTTCAAATCTTGACAAGCCCCCTAAGGTTGTGATGTTCACCTCCTCCGTCCCGCGTGAGGGCAAATCAACGACCTCGATGATGTTGGCCATGACCAGCCGTCAGATGGGGAAAACAGCAGTCATTGTTGACTGCGACCTTCGCATGCCCGCTCTCGCCAAACTCCTACAAGTTAATGATGATCAACCTGGCCTCTTGTCGGTGATGGAGGGCACGGCACAGGTAAGAGACGCACTTTATAGAGATGAGGAGAGTGGCTTACATGTGCTCATGGCGAAACCTAATGAACGGCCTGCACAGATCAATGCTGCTGACATCCTATCGTCAAAGAAGTTCCACGATCTCGTCATTGCACTTAGCCAGCAGTATGATCTGGTAATCCTCGATACCCCTCCCACGCTTGTGGTAACAGATGCCCGAATTGTCTCCAAAATCGCCGATGCCATTATCTATGCTATCCGCTGGGATGAGACACCGCGGGATGCTGTCGAGGAAGGCCTTAAAGAACTTAGGTCGATTGATGCGCCTATCACAGGGATTGTTTTGACCATGATCAATGAAGCCAAAGTCTCAAAATACTCTTATGACGGGTACAGTTACCATAAAGGACGGTACAGGGACTATTATGAGGCTTGACCTAAGCTAAGTAAAAATTTCCAAACACAGATGCGTATTATGAAATGTTAAGCCTTTGCAAATTAACACTGTATTTTTTTGTAAGATAGATTAGAGTTTCTCAAACCACTTAAGGCTGAAACCCTTCTTTCAGAAGCATTATGAAGCGATTTTTTGACATTTTTCTTTCAGCTCTTGGGCTATTCATCTTAGCAATACCTATGTTCTGCGTAGCTATTGCAATTCAGGTAAGCTTGGGAGGCGCGCCTTTTTTCCGCCAGATGCGACCCGGGTTGAGTGGGTATCCCTTCGAAATCATTAAATTCAGGACTATGAAAGACACCATCGGACCAGATGGCACTCCCTTACCAGATGTTGAGCGGATAACCCGTTTGGGATCATTCTTGCGCTCTACCAGCATTGATGAACTACCAGAGCTCTGGAATGTGTTGAAAGGCGACATGTCTCTCGTAGGACCCCGACCACTTCTGATGGAATACTTACCACGATATTCGTCTACTCAAGCTCGACGTCATGAAGTCCGTCCTGGAGTGACCGGGTGGGCTCAAATAAACGGTCGAAATATGGTCAACTGGGATGAGAAATTCAAGATGGATATTTGGTACGTAGACAATCAAACATTTCTGCTTGATCTGCATATCTTATGGCTAACGATAAAAAAGGTCCTCTGGCGTGACGGTATCTCCGCTCACGGAGAAGCTACGATGACAAAATTCACCGGCTCCTCTCTCGAATGACACAATTGATCGGCGTTTACGGCGCTGGTGGAGCCGGAAGAGGTATTCTGCCAATTCTCCGACGACAATTTCCAGACGCCTCAGTTGTGTTCATTGATGATTACATCTCTGTTGTGACCATTAACGGCCATCCTGTGGTAGCATGGCAGACATTTTTGAGTATGACCGGTCAAAAATTCGTTTCTATTACAATCGCTCATCCCATCACTCGGAAGAAAATTGCTCAACAATGTGACAAAGCCAATATTCCCCTCATTGAAGCACGCGCGGATAATGTTGTGATTATGGATAATGTTCAAGTCGGAGATGGCGCTTGTCTATCACCATTCACCACTATCACTAGCAATATTCAGATTGGACGGTGTTTCCATTCCAATCTTTATTCTTATGTTGAACATGACTCGCGCATTGGTGACTTTGTAACTTTTGCCCCCGGAGTAAAGTGCAATGGAAATGTCCATGTTCACGATCATGTATATATCGGATCCGGAGCCATACTGCGACAAGGGACGCCAGAAAAGCCTCTGATCATTGGGAGAGGAGCATTCATAGGTATGGGCGCTGTTGTGATAAAAGATGTTCCACCCGGCACAACGGTTGCGGGAAACCCGGCGACACCTTTGGTAAAGAAAGATTGAGGCCGACTCTTCCTGTCCTTCAAATAGTCCAGAGCTTCAATGCCACATATTGATCTGCTATTTAGAGCGCGAGCGCTACAGCTGTAGCAGAGGTGGTCCTAGGTTTTAGACCAGTTTACAGCCAACTTAAGATGGATCAGG
>CAYWIR010000011.1:0-15897 GCA_964458375.1 uncultured Neptunicoccus sp. | reverse complement strand
ATACGCCGCTGGCACCCAGTCCTTGACGATTTCGCACATTTTGTCTGCATAGACGCGGATTTCGTATTGGGCGTGGCTGTCGGCGCGCAGGCGCAGGAAGTGGAAGAGGTTGTGCAGGTCCACTTTCCAGTACCATTGCGTATAGATGTTGGCGGGCAGGTTCATGCGGGCGAGTTCGCGGGCCAGCGCAATGCCGCCCTGCTCGTCGTCTTCGATCATGGTTTCGTAGTTGTCGTAGGCGCGGGCGCTGTCCGCTTTGAGCATTTCAAGAACGCGGTGGCTGTCCGCTTCGCTCAGCGCATCGCCACGGCCTTGGTTGTTGATGACGGACTGTTTGTTCAGATGCTCGGTCGCGGGGATGTAAAACTCGCGATCTAGGATCGAATAGCGGGCGGAGTATTCGTTCACGTTGGCGGTGCGGTGGCGGATCCATTGGCGGGCCACAAAGACGGGCAGTTTGACGTGCAGCTTAATCTCGCACATTTCAAATGGGGTGGAGTGCCAATGGCGCATGAGGTAGCGGATCAGGCCCTCGTCGTTTTGCACGGCTTTGGTGCCTTTGCCGTAGCTGACCCGCGCCGCCTGTGTGATCGCAGCGTCATCGCCCATGTAATCAATCACGCGGACAAAGCCATGATCGAGCACTTGATGCGCGGTGTAGAGGTGTTCTTCCATACCAGGCGCAACCACGCGGCGGGTGGCCGTGCTTTGCGCCCGCTGTTCGTCGATGTCGGCTTGCTGTTCTGGTGTAATCGGCATGGGTGGTATCCTCTGGGTGACTCGGTTGCCACTATATCTAGAGTTTGAGGCTGTAGGAACAGCCATATAGGGAGGTTTAGGGGAAATTTCCTCCCGCATAGGTGGTGCTGTGGTTTTGCAACAGGTCAGCATGTGAAGGTATTGAGATAATTGACAGATTCCACATCGTTGACGCAGAGATGGTCGCAGAGGCAATAAAAAACAAAAAATATCGAGGTAGTTACAATGAAAATCAAATTTGCCGCGCTTGCGGTCGCAGCCGTCGTGCTCGCTGCATGTGGTGGAACGTCTGGAACAACCGCTGGCTCCGGAACGGGGTCAGGAACAGGTGCTGGTACGGGCACCGGGGGAGTAAGCTCCAACGAACCAATCACTTTGACGTCACAGATTGAAGATTTGGATGCGACGAAAGTTCTGCTAGGCGGAACAAATCAGGCAACTCGATTTGACTACAATTCTGCAAACGACACAATCATCATTGAAGACATTCCATTCGATGACGACGTGTATTCGGGTGTGTATGCACGGACCCCTGCGCTCGATCGCGGGGCATATCAGGCCTATACCAGCACTAACGGGTTTGACACGTATGTGGCCTATTACGACACCTCTAGCACAGGCACCGTGTCGGTGGGTGTTGTGAACAGCAATGAATACGCTGATCACGGCTACAGTGGTGCGATGTTTCAACGGACGGGTACTACAAACCTGCCATCGACCACGCAAAAAGCGTATTATAACGGCAATTACATCGGTTTACGCACCAGCGCGGTGGCTGGCGCGATGGATACAATTACAGGCACCGCTTTGATGGAGGCTGATTTTTCAGACAGCACAATGCGTGGCCGTATTACCAACCGTGTCATGACCACATCAGAAACGGGTGCGGCCGTTGGCGGTGACATCGTCATTCGCAACACTGCAATTGACCGCACAAACGGTTCTTTTGCGGGGACGGTTGTACAAGGCGTAAATGAAGGCACTCATCAGGGTGTGTTTGGCGGCACAGATGCCACAGAAATGGCAGGCAGTCTCGTCCTGATTGACGGACCGGCAAAGACCCGAGAAGTTGGCGTTTATATCGCGGAACAGTAACAAAATAAGGGCGCCGGGGGCATGGCGCGTTACTTAATCAGAAAGCAATTGATGACAGTCGCGGTGGGCCTTGGGCTGGCCGCGTCTGTTGGCTTTGCAGGACCTAACACGCTCACACAAGAACAAGCGCGGGAATTGGCGTGGCGTGCACTACAATCGAATAAACCCCATATTACATTGCAATTGGCGGATAAGCTTATCGAGCGGCAGCCAGAGGCGTTTGAACCAGCGTATTTGCGCGCAGAGGCTTTGCGCAAAATGCGGCGCAACGATCAAGCGGTAATGGCGGCAAAACTGGCGTTTCGAAAAGCAGAAAGCCGCAATCACAAATACGATGCTGCCCATTCGGTCGCCAAAAGCCACTTTGCCAATGGCGCCAAAGGCTATGCTCAGGTTTGGTTGCGTCGTGCAGAGCAGAACGCGCCCAATGAAAAAGCCCGCAGCCGCGCTGTTCAAGACTTTCAGCATGTTCGACGCAAAAAGAAACTGAAAACACGTCTAAGTTTCGCCATCAACCCTTCGTCCAACATCAACAACGGGTCCACAAATGATGAGATCATCATCAATGGATTGCCATTCCGTGTACCCTCGACGGGCCAGCCCCATTCAGGGACGGGTGTAAGGTTGGGATTTCATACAACGTACCGCAAACAGATATCGAACAAAACTATGTTGCGCTTTGGGGTGAAAGGGACAACCACACAGTATGTTTTGTCAAAGGATGCCAAGGCCTTAGGCTCTGGATTAACCGAGTCTGATTTTGCTTATGCGTCACTGGAGTTGCAGGCCGGTGTCACACTGTTTAACCCCGAATTTAAGGGCACAGGATTTGGGACAACGCGACTTGATACTGCGATTGGTCGGAGCTGGTATGGAGGAAATCCGCTCTCAAATTTTGGACGTATTTCGCTGGGGCAAGACTATGGCTTCAGCGCAACGGCCTCAGCCCGTGCCAAAATTGGATTGGAACGACAACAGCGATTGGACAGCGGCGTGTCTTCGGCCACGATCAAGTCTTTTGATTTTGACATGAACCACCGTTTCAAAAACAAGTCGCGATTGAGTTATGGTGTGACGCTGCGCGATACGACTTCGGCGAGCAACACCGTTGAAAGCGACGTGATTGCGGCGCGGGTGTCTTATACCATGGCCCCGATGAAGATGAAAATTACGCCCACGTTCTCTTTGAACATGGACCGAACGGATTATTCCCGCCTGTCCATTGGTGGCGTTCAGCGTGTTGATGATCGCATCAGTGCATCGGTTTCTGTGTTTTTCCCAAAGGTGAGTTACTATGGTTTTGCCCCAACGGTGAACGTAACAGCGAGCCAGAAATCGTCGACCATCGACATTTATTCCAACAAAACCCTAAGCATGAACATCGGTTTTCAATCTGCATTCTGATCCCTGATTGCATTAGATGTCCTAACAAAGGCGTGATCGGCTGCACAGTTGTTATGCTGTCGAACTGCGGCTAGCGTGGCTCTATTGGTCATGAGGACAGCGGTTTTGCGGTTACTTTCTTCCTTTTTATGTGTGTTTGGTCTGGCTTTGGCCCCTACCCCGTCGAGCGCCTGCGGTGTGGCGCTTGCTTTGACAGTGGATGTGTCTGGGTCAGTGGATGCTGGAGAATACAGGCTGCAAATGGGGGGATTGGCAAACGCTTTGCGCGATGGGTTGGTGGCGGATGCGTTGATTGCTGAAAAGGCGGCGGTCATGGTGGTGCATTGGTCGGGGCAATCGCGGCAATCCATTGTGGTGCCTTGGACGCGCGTGACATCGGTAAAGGACGCCGACGCTTTGGCCCAACAGGTTGAGGCGGTGCCGCGTGCTTGGCGTAACTTCTCAACCGGTATCGGTGAGGCCCTGACGTTTACAGCGAACCAGTTCACATCTGTTACGGACTGCGAACGGTTTGTGATTGATGTGTCTGGCGATGGTAAATCCAACGAAGGTGCCCCGCCCGAAGACATCAAAGAGGCGCTGGCGGCGGCGGGTTTCGTGATCAATGGCTTGGCGATTGAGGGGCAAACCGCACAATTGACCGAATACTACCGCCAAAATGTGATCGCGGGGCCAAACAGCTTTGTTCTGCCCTCGTTTGGATTTGATGACTACCCAGCTAAAATCAAGAAAAAGCTGATCCGCGAAGTGACGAAACAGATTTCCTCTTTAGAGTAATCGCAAGAGGCGCGGATGGAATTTGGATATTTGGAAAACAAAAAGTCGGGGCACTTGCGTTTCAACCGCAAGGTTGGAGCCTGTGTGGCGGTGTGCGCTTGGCTTGGGCTGACGCAAGCGGCGTTTGCCTGTCGGCAGGCGTTGGTCTTGGCTGTGGATGTTTCAGCGAGCGTGTCCCAGCGCGAATATGAATTGCAGCGGGATGGGATTGTTACCGCGCTGCGCGATCCAGAGGTGGTGGATTGGATCGTGGCCCCTGCGGGATCGGAGGTGGAACTGTTCATCTTTGAGTTCGGGAACCGCAATTACCAATGGTATTGGGTGAATTGGACGAAAATAACATCAGAGGCGGTTTTAGCCGAGGTGGCGAACACTGTGGCGGCTGTGACGCGCAATCAAGAAAGCCAGTCAACGGGATTGGGTGAAGCCTTGTTGGCAGGTGCAGAGGCCTTGGCCACGCGCCCGTGTTCTAAGAAAACCATCGATGTGTCTGGGGATGGAAAGAACAACGTCGGCACGCGGCCCGAAGACATTCGCGATGCATTGGGAGCGCAAGGTATCACCGTTAATGGGTTGGTTGTTGCACAACAGGACATTGCTGAATTGAGCGCCTATTTCCATGCCAATGTGATCGTCGGATCAGACAGTTTTGTGGAAACGGCTGGCGGATTCGAAGACTACGCCCGCGCCATGAAGCGCAAATTGCTGCGGGAACTCGTGCCAAAGTTTGCGGCTGTGGCCGACTGATCCGAGCCGCATTACCTTAGGTGCCGTTAGAGAGTGATGAGGCGGCGGTGCATTGCGTCGGACGATTTCGCGTAGGACGTGTCACCTGCGAGCTTTAACAATAAGCTACGGGTTGAGGCGATAATGGCCTGTGATTTCGAACGCAAATAGGATGTTTTCTGCGCGCGCACCCCGCCCGATGTTGTGGATGATCAGCGGCGTGCCATCAGCTAAGCGTGTGTTTGACACTATGCCAATGTGCGTGAGGTTTCCGGGCAAGTTCCACGACACGATATCGCCCGCGGTGTACTTATCGGGGTTCGTGGAGATCGGCAAAGACGCGTCTTGGCGTTCAAAATAACGGCGTAGATTTGGAACGCGGCGGTGATCAATATTGCTGTCTGGACGCTTGAGACCCCATTTTTTCGGATATGACGCAAAATTGGCCTTCATGTCGCGGTGCACCTGTTCTTGTAAATCAATGCCATGTGCATCGCGTAAAGCGCGGATCACCACATCGGTACAAACCCCTGTGCGGCGGGGCAAGTCGCCCTTTGGGTATGACAGACTGACATAGGCGGGATCGTATCCCGTTGTGATGCCAATTTGGCTGTTGGCCGCATCTACGGTTTGCAGAGCAAAAGGCGTGTCGGCATGAACGGGTGAAATGACGCCCGTTAAAAAGGTCAAAGCGATGATTTTAAGGTGTTTTTTAAGCATGAGGCGAGGTTAGGAGGCGATGTGCCCTCTCACAAGGTTTCGCGCGCAGGCCCTTGAATTCAGGCAACTACGTGCCTATATCTGAGATGTTCTCGCAAGGGAACTATGGTGATAAACGCGCATGTAATACACGGATCGGACCCGGGGGCGGTACCCGGCGACTCCACCAAAACACCTGTCTTTGCAGGGGGTATGGGGTCGAAATAGGATCGACGGACGTTTAAAGATGTTAGCTTTTGCTCGGTGAGATACCACCGTTATCGGTTCGATTAAGCTAGTTGCAAATGACAACAGAGCTCCAGTTGCCCTCGCTGCGTAAGCAGTGCGGAATACTGAAACATTAACTCCTACGGTTTAGCGACCTTAGGCGGGGTTCGTAGGCACCTGGCAACAGAAGCCTACACTTTCACACTTTTTGCGACATTCACGGGAAAGCGCACTTGCCTTTTGTTGTTTCCCTAGAGTTATATTTTGCAATAATTTCATTGATTTATAGCCTCTTTATTTTTGAGCATTCCTGCGAAACAAAGAAAATGGGAATTAGCGTAGAAAACGCTGGGCCTCTTAACACTTCAGGTTGACAAGCGAGGATGGTGCGTTCAGTTTCACGTTTCAACTTTAGGAGATTTTTTTGTGAAAACAAACTTCATTGCAATAGCACTCGGTGTGTTCCTGTTTGCCATCCCCTTCGCCGCCCATGCACAATCCTTAGGGATACAGTTTGGAAAAATGCCTGTAGGTACAAAAGCGTATTATCAGCAGAGTAATGGCGAAAAATGGGTTGATATCTACAGAGGCGTTAAGCTCGGACAATATTACGTAGAACGGTATGCTGGTCATTCTAAAACCAGTGGCCGCCCCATAAAGAAGCTGTACTTTGACAACCAAGGTCGCGAAGTCGCTTATCAAGCGTACAACGATTCAGGAAATCAGTACCGTATAGCGAATAAGCCCTATTCTTGTTATCGGGTGCTTGGAAAATGCTCATTCAGTCGACGTTTCACAACACTTGGGTTAGTGGGAAGTGGCACTTCTACAAAAACTAATGTGATGATTGAGAAAGCAAAAGGTGGCTATGTGGTTAACTGGCATCGCAAGAAAGAGCCAAACAAGGGCGGGCGATATTTTTTCGCGCTGGGAGAATACAATTTGGCCAAAGTAGAACGATGGGGTGCAAGTAATCAGCACTTTATCAAGTTGGTAAAAGTTCAATCCCCATAAAACCTGCTAAAGATATAACCAGAACGCGGTGATCTCAGATCCGCGTTCTGAGTCTCTTGCGAGGTTTTCGGAATTTCGTACCCCGCTGCATTTGCGGAATTCTCGGGCAAAACCTTTACCAAACTGAGCACTCCTACTTGTGTTGTCAGTATAAAGTTGGGTACGTCACCGCCATGAAACCAATAGAACTCTAGTCTCGGGACCATGGCGACTTGGTCGCATTGGTTGTTTAGGTGAACTCGGTTACCTGCTAAACACCTTCACTCCTATCCGTGCGTGCAAGCGCAAGTTGCCCTTTTCAAGCAAATTAATAACACTATTGTAGGGCATACAACGTACCAAGCAATCAGGCACACCATGACCGATACAATTCCTTACGGCCAACTTATGCACCATGCGATGCGGGGCCTGATGCGTGACCTTCTAAAAGAGATCGCGGCCAAAGGTGAATTGCCTGGGGAGCATCACTTTTTCATCACGTTTGATACCAATCACCCAGCGGTGGACGTGGCCCCCTGGCTGCGCGAACGTTATCCCGATGAAATGACTGTTGTAATGCAGCATTGGTTTGACAATTTGGTTGTGCTGGATGATCGGTTTTCGATCACTTTGAACTTTGGCGATCAGCCAGAACCGTTGGTGATCCCGTTTCAAGCCATTAAGACCTTTGTTGATCCATCCGTGGAATTTGGTCTGCGGTTCGATGCGGACGACGATGACGATGCAGACATCGACGATATCCCAGAAAGCCCGATGATGGTGATTGACGAGGATGAGATCGAGGAAGAAATTGCGCCAAAAGGCGACGCAGAAGTCGTGTCACTTGATGCGTTTCGCAAGACTTAAGCGTCCAACACACTTTGCCTTAATAGCCAGAACGGTTTGAATGATCGTCTGGGACGAGAGGCGTTAGTGCGTTAAACGACACGCGCAGGATGCCGCAATGGGGGCATCAGCCCGCGCATTTGCAATATCTAGGCGTTGTTTGATCAAACGGGCCTCATCCACCTTTCCCAACTTTACCAAACATTCATGCAAGCCATGTAAAGACCAGACATTATCAGGGTTTTGACAGGCTCGTGCCAGTTTCCCGTCCAATCCTAGGTCGGCGCGGTAAACAGCTTCAGCCTGTTCCACATGACCTTGTTCCAGCAACAATGCGCCAAGGGCATGGCGCGTGGGTTGCATCCATCCCCATGGCTCTTCGTAGGGAAGCCCATCATCCCGTTCCGCTGATTTGCGCAGATGTGCAAAGGCCACGTCAAAATCGCCTTTGCGATAGGCCAATTCCCCTTCCAGCATTTCTGCTGCAATAGAGAGGATATCTGAGCATAAGTTATTGAACAAAACTCGGGTTTCAGGAACCGCATCACGCAAGGGATAGAACCGCACGCGATGCGCTTCGGCCCCTGCAATATCGCCGATTGCCGCGCAGGCAACCGTTTTGGCATAGGCGTCCATTGCGTGGGTGAAGGCGTACAATTCTGCATTCTGCGGAGGTTCATAGGCAGCGATATCATCCCATCGGCCAAAGCGGATCAGCGCGTGCAAGCGCATTGGATAGTAGCTTTCGATCCAATCGGCAGCAGGTTCAACGATTTCTGGCGTGAGCAGGTTTTCAAGCGCTTCTGCGGCAGCCAGAGCGGGCGCGATTTGGCCCAAAAACATCGCGCCATAAAGCTGAAAGTGTAAATCGTGGCAGATGTAAGTGGTGTAAAAATTCTCTGCCCCGTTTTTCGCCAGAAACTTTTGATCCGCTTCCCATGCTCGCGCATTGCGGCGCACCACGTTTTCATAGTGACCGCACAGCACATCCACATGGGTTGCCATATGCTGCAAATGCCCTGCGTCTGGCACAAGACCTGTCAAAGCGTCGCCCATTTTCAACGCACGTTCTGGGTGCGGCGACATTTCCATGTTGTGGATATACATGTGCAACAGGCCTGGATGGCGCATGGCATCGGCATGGTTTTTGAAAGCAGTTTCCATCAGTGTAACCGCTTCAGCCGTGTCTGCGCCTTCTTTGGGTAAGCCGCTTTGCAGATCCCATAGCTGCCACGGCGTGCGCCCCATCAATGCCTCGGCGGTAAGGCTACAGATATCCAAGTCTGTGGGGTGAGCCGCATGTAAGCGGCGCATGGCATCTGCATAGGCATCTGTATAAGGCGTGAAATCTTCGATCTCGGCGGCTTCGATATTGCGTGCAGCCAGAGCAGTGATCAAGCCACGTTCCGCTGGTGTGGCATTGTCAAGATTGGCCAACGCCGCCCCATGGTGTTTGGCGAAGGTTGCTATGGCGCGTTGTTTTTCGCGATACGGGAAATCGGGCCATGTGTAATTGTAGTTCGGGCCAATGGCGTAACAGATGCCCCAATGGGCCATGACGCAAGTAGGATCAGCGGCAAGGGCCTTTTCAAAACACGCAATCGCTTCGGCGTGATTGTAGCCATATGTCCAATTCAGCCCCCTATCAAACCAAAGCTGCGCGTGGGGTGAAGAGGTCGTAATCGGGCGCGAATACACGCCAAGGTCAAAATAATCTGTCATCCACAAATGCTGCACCCACTTTTCGTCGTTGGCAAGACTTGGGGGCAAGGTTATACGGTCTGGGACTTTTCTTTGGAGCATAAAATGGCTGATACCCGCACAGAAACCGACAGTTTTGGACCCCTAGAGGTTGCCGCTGACAAATATTGGGGCGCACAAACACAGCGCAGCCTGATGAATTTTCCAATCGGTTGGGAAAAGCAACCTGTGGCAATTGTCCGCGCCCTTGGTGTCATCAAACAGGCCTGTGCCATGGCAAATAAGGACCTTGGCAAACTGCCCGCTGAAATTGCGGACACGATGATTGCTGCAGCCAATGAGGTTGTGACGGGCAAGCTCGATGATCACTTTCCACTGGTGGTGTGGCAGACGGGTTCTGGTACGCAATCAAACATGAACGCAAATGAAGTTGTATCAAACCGTGCCATTGAAATGCTGGGCGGTGAGATGGGATCAAAAACACCTGTACACCCGAACGACCATTGCAATATGGGGCAGTCTTCGAACGACACATTCCCAACAGCAATGCACATTGCCGTGGCGATGACTGCGCGTGATGTAACCCTGCCTGGACTGCGGAAATTGCACGCTGTTTTGGTTGCAAAGTCAGACGCATTCAAAGACATCATCAAGATTGGCCGCACGCATACAATGGATGCAACACCCATGACACTTGGCCAAGAATTTGGCGGGTATGCGTTTCAGGTGGAACAAGGGATCAAGCGCGTAGAACATGCGCTGATCAACATTTACCCACTTGCGCAAGGTGGTACAGCCGTTGGCACGGGTCTGAACACGCCAAAGGGCTGGGGTGAAACGGTTGCGGCACATATGGCGGCGATCACGGACCTGCCATTTGTCACGGCGCCGAATAAGTTTGAAGCCTTGGCAGGGCATGATGCGCTGGTTGAAATGTCTGGTGCGTTGAAAACAGTGGCGGCATCGCTTTATAAAATTGCCTCTGACATTCGGATGTTGGGGTCAGGACCCCGCTGTGGTTTGGGCGAGCTGATGTTGCCAGAGAATGAACCTGGGTCCTCTATCATGCCTGGTAAGGTGAACCCAACACAATGCGAAGCGCTGACACAGGTTTGTGCGCACGTTATGGGCAATGACGCGGCGGTTGGGTTTGCGGGTTCGCAAGGTCATTTCGAATTGAACGTGTATAAGCCTATGATGGCCTATAACGTCCTGCAATCTATGCAACTCTTGGGAGATGCAGCGGATGCCTTTACCGACAACTGCGTAGAAGGCATTGAAGCAGATGAGGGCCGCATTTCACAGCTTATGTGGGAAAGCCTAATGTTGGTAACAGCCCTTGCGCCTGAGATCGGCTATGACAATGCAACGACTGTGGCAAAAACTGCGCACAAGAACCGCACAACGCTGAAGGAAGAAGCCATTAACCTTGGCTACGTCACAGCAGAGCGGTTTGATGAGGTTGTGCAGCCCAAGGACATGATTGGTCCTAAATAAGCCGCCAAAAACCGAAAAACGGGCCGCGTTTGACATGGGTTGAACGCGGCCTTTTTTATGCAAATTGCCGATAATTTGCAGAGCCATGTTAACCTTTCCAGTCAGCATTTGATTTATGCTGAACCCAATCAGTGAAAGGGTGAAGGCATGGGCACGCATACATTTGAACAGATCGACAGCATCGCATCGAAACTTGCTGCGAAAATGGACCGCACCCTTTGTTTGGTGCAAAAGGAACAGCAGAAACATGGGCACGCCCCACGGCGCCAATCGCAAACGGATGCAAACTGTATTTCTGATCAGGACGTTAGGCTTCAACGAGAGGCGCTGATCAAACCGCCCTCCACCGCATAAGCCAGACATTGGGTGGCAAGACGCGCAGGCCGTTGGCTTATTCGGATCATTTGATTTGAAGGTCGATAACGTGTTAACAAAAATTTTGCCGTCCAAAATTGGAAGCGAAGAAAAGGTAAATTCATCTCTTGGTTGTGCTGCATCACACGCAAGCCACTAGAATGCTCCATAAAACCATCCAAAATTAGTTAATAGTAAATTTGTTAGCCATTTTGCTTGCCTGAAAACACAACGCTACCTATGGTACTTAAAAAGCTCAAACCCACACAGAGGGGTGTAAGAGCATAAGAGGCGGGCAGCAGGATACTCTCCAAACATAAGGTGAGATTTATCTGCCCATAGGGTATCGGGCGGGTAAGTGACTCAATTTACCTTTTTTGAGGTCAATGCTGATCCTCTCAACGCAAGTTGGGTGCGCGTTGGATCTGAAGGAACGGGGATCGTCGAAGACGATTTGTCCTCGGACGATTGGTTGCAGCCAAATTCCGAAGATTCCGGCCCACAATTCTCCATCGATGGCGTTGATTTCTTTTCCTCTGCATACCCAGACTATTCTGGCACGGGCACAAACGTAGAAGTTTATTCCGCAACAAATTGGAACACGGGCCAAACCGTCACCTTTGCCTACCTTACTGCTGCAAATGACGGCGTTGATGACTCGGTCAATCGCATTGTACTTCTCTCTGGTAGCGTCGCTCCAAACCAATGGCTGCAAAGCCCCCAGTTGATAGATGGCAACTCCAATGTCCCATGGAGCAGCATCCCGTCTATCATTTGCTTCACACCAGGCGCGATGATCACCACCCCGCGCGGCCAAGTGGCAGTAGAAGATTTAGAAGTCGGGGACTTGGTTATCACCGCTGACAACGGCTTGCAGGCGATCCGATGGATTGGCAAAAAACGCATGACAGGCGCACGGCTGCAAGCCTTTCCTGAACTGCGCCCAGTGCGTATCCGCAGAGATGCGTTTGGCGAGGGCCTTCCAGAGCGCGACATGTGGGTGTCCCCGCAGCATAGGATGCTGGTGAAATCAGAACGTACAATGCTCGATTACGGTGAAAACGAAGTGCTGGTGCCTGCCAAGGGCCTGTTGAACGATATGTCTGTCACGATTGATTACGGTCTGCGTGAAACAGAATATGTCCACATTCTGTTCGACAAGCACGAAGTGATTTTTGCCAACGGCACGCCGACCGAGAGCTTTCATCCTGGGCAGCACGCCCTTGATACAATTGAAGACAATGCACGCGACGAACTTTATGAAATCTTCCCTGAACTCATGGACGACCCAAAGGAGTACGGCCCTTCAGCACGGCTAAGTCTGAAGGTGCGCGAAGTGCAATCCCTTTCAAAACGCGGCGTATTTGGGAGAGCAAGACAAAGAATGTGACTAGAAAGACTCAGGTCCTGCAATTCGAACCTACTGAAAAAAGGGAAGAATTGATCCGATTGCGTCCATGACGCAAAGTATTTCGTAGAATGATCCAGCACAAAGCTGGGCAGCTATGAGGCAGGGATATCGGCGTAGCGACGAGGTTATGCTCGATTCCCCATTAGAATGGTGGTGTAGCGTGGATATCACGTTTTTTGAAACCTTTGGCGATCCCAAAGTGGATGGAGAATGTACCGCAGTGCGCGAAGGCAAGGCGGAACTATCAATTGCAACAGATACGCTTTTGAACGCAGTCGCAGACGAGGCTTTGTGCCAAATCAACGGCTGCGATTTTGTCTTTCAGGCACCAGACAACGGCGCGATATGGAGCGGAGTGGTCAATCCTGGCACGAAAAGACAACGTGAAGTTAGGTTTGCAAAACTGGTACCTGTTGAAGGTAAATCAAACGCAACACGCATTGTGATTGTTCATGGTGCATTGGTGCGCGGCGAAGCCATTCTCGATGTACGCCCCTTCGGTGAGAAAGACGAAACGTCCAGCACTGGCATGGTTTGTTTTACCGTTGGATGTAATATCCTGACGGCCTTTGGCGATATTCCCGTTGAACATTTACAGGTCGGTGATCTGATCCATACGGTTGATAATGGATTGCAGCCCGTGCGCTGGATTGGATCGCGCGAAGTGAGCCGCACAAAAATGCAGGTGGCCCCGCAATCTCAGCCGGTGCGCATCAAGCAGCATGCTTTTGGGCCGTTTCTACCAGCAAAAGACATTTGGATTTCCCAACAGCACAAGATGCTTCTGGAAACCGAAGGACAGAACAATCTGTTTGACATGGACAGCGTTTTTGCGCCTGCCAAAGCCATGGTCAACGGCGACACCATTTCAGTTGATGCGAACGCGGCAGATACAAAATATATGCATATATTGTTCGATGAGCATCAGGTCGTTTACGTCGACGGTGTCCCATCCGAGAGCTTTTACCCCTGCCCCGGCTCCTTGATGTCATTGACCGAAGAAGATCGCGCCTTGGTTTTTGATTTGATGCCAAATTTGGAAGCCCATCCCATGAGCTATGGCCCCACAGCACGACGACTGGTCGCATTTCATCAAGCACAGACTTTGGTCGCATAATGGCCTACGGGCGGCCCAGCAAGCATTCTCTCTCTTTAAAAGGACACAGAACCAGTGTGTCACTTGAGGATGCGTTCTGGGACGGATTTCGGGACATTGCCCGCCAAGAAGGTGTTGCGTTAAACGAGCTCGCCGCCCAAATCGACGCAGAACGGGGTGTGGATTGCGGGCTGGCTTCGGCGATCAGGCTGTTTGTGTTTCGCTGGTATCGCGATCAGCCGAGCGTGGTGTCAGAGTAAGGTAAATTCCGTCACGGGCACGAACGGTGAGGTGCGCGGCAGGTACAGGCACTTCACCCTCAACGACATTGAATTTGAACGCTTTGACCAACATGGCGAGCAAAAGAACACCCTCGACCATCGCAAACCCTGCGCCTGTGCAAACGCGCGGCCCTGTGGAAAACGGAATGTAAGCATCACGGGCAGGCTGCTTGGTTTCTGGGCGATCCCAACGATCTGGATCAAAAGCATCAGGCTTATCCCAAAACCGTTGATGACGCCCCAAATGCCAAGGGGACAGCACAATTTGACTGCCAACTTTGATGCGGCGCTCGCGAAAGGTTTCTTGGCGCAAATTTTCACGCACCATCATTGGGACAGGCGGATAAAGGCGCAGGCTTTCGCGGAACACATTGCGGGTGAAAGGCATCTTTGACAGGTTTTTAAAGGTAAAATCGCCTTCGGCGCTTGCGGCTTGTGCTTCTGCTGCCACGCGGGCTTGGGCTGGCTGATCAAGGGACAACAGGTACAGCGTCCATGCCAAAGCGGAGGCAGATGTTTCATGCCCCGCAAGGAAAAAAATCGCAACTTGGTCGACCATTTCGTCGCCCGTGAATTTATCGCCCGTTAGCGGGTCAGCGGTGGACATGATCTTGGTCGCAAGGTCACTTGGCGCGGTTCCCGCAGCAATTTCCGCGGCCCGTTCATCGGTGAGCTTCTTGAGCAACGCACGTATCTTTGCGCTGGTTTGTTTGGTGCTGCCCCTTTGAAACAAATGCATCCATTGCGGCAGTTTGAAAAAGCTCGCCACGTTCATCAGGGGCTGCGTGCGTTGGTAATCACGGAAATTTTCAAAAACACCCTTGGCATCGTCATCCGTGATTGGGATCGAAAACAACGTGCGAAAGATCACATCAGCGGCGAGTTTTGAGGTTTGTTCTTCAATTTCAAGTGACTTGCCCGTTGCAAGGGGCGTTAAACGGTCAATGGCGGCATGGCCCGCTCCAAGCATTGAGGGAAACACATCGCGCAATCGGCCACCTTCAAAAGCTGGGTCAATAATGCGGCGTTGTTGCTTCCATTTTTCGCCATTAGAAACGAAAACCCCATCCCCCAGCAGCGAATACAAAGCGCCACGGATCAGTGCGGATTTTGGGAAGTTGTCAGGGTCTTCGTTTAGGACCTTTTTCACCAATTCGGGCTGGTTCACAAAGTAGCTGCGGAAAAATGGCATTTTGAATTCCGCCATCCATGCCTTGTAAAGGCGTTCGGGCTGGCTGGCGAAAATGTCTTTTCGAAACAATTGCATATGCTGCCACAGAGATACTTTTTCTGGGCGAGATTCGGGTTTTGGCGGAATGATATCGGTCATGGTGCCATGCTTGTGTGCGGGTTCACAGGCCGCGTGATGCGGGATGGCGAATGGCTGCGATGAGCGAAGCGATCCCCAAGCGTCAAAGGACCTGCTGTGACTTTGAAATAGTCGTAGTCACCCGGTAAATCGAATGCGCAAAGGTATTGAAAATGCAGTCGGAAAAAACGGTTCCCAAGTTCTTTTTGTTTGGCTTCGGACAGCGTTTGCGTAAACGCAGCTGATAAGACCAGTGGCAGGTGGTGGCCGCCTTCGGGGGCCACGCCTGACACTGATGCTGGATCGCACAGCGCAAAGGTTGCGCCGTCACCAGGTGCAGATACATCCACCCAAGCGATTTGATCTTGTTGACACAGGAAGTGAAGGTCGGCGCGCAACCGATCTGCGTCGCGCAAAAAACTAACCATTGGGATCACATGGCCTAGTGTGAGGAGCGAGAGCGCAGGACCGTTCGGTGGCACCCTGCCCTGCCGCAACAAATCCGCAACGATCGAGACAGCCAAATGTGCCCCAGACGAATGCCCGACGATGAGCACCTCATCCACATCAGACTGTAGTGCTTCAGCGATACGGTCCGTGAAGGTGGCCATGCGCGCCTCTAACTCGGGTGGGTTTTGGCCGCGATATTTGGCGGAATACCCGTAATCATGCATCAGGTAATACGCAAACAACTGCGCGTCTTTGCGTTTGAACCACCACA
>CAYWIR010000010.1:12964-16030 GCA_964458375.1 uncultured Neptunicoccus sp. | reverse complement strand
CGTTGAAGCAACCGCTGTCAATGGCAAACTGCTTTGAGATGCTCGAAGAAGGGACCGTTGATGCGGTCGCGATCAACGAATTTTCAGGTCGCGCGTCGATGAAAACTTTGGACTTGGCCGATAAAGTAGACGTCGTTCAATCGCGTCCGCTTTCTATCGAAGGGTTGCATGTGGTTGTGGGCAAAGCGCACCCCCAAGCGGATGAGATGCTCGCGCTGATCAACAAGGGCCTGAATGACATCAAAGAATCGGGTGACTATCAGCGGATAATCGATAGCCATATGACACGGATTTGGGCGGACTTCTAAAGAGCACAATGTTTCAGGGAACACGCCTACGGGGAGGTGCGATGATACGGAAATGGACACTGAGCGCGGTTTTTGCACTATGTGCAGGTGTTGCGAACGCGCAAGAGGACTGTGGCAGAAGTTATGTGCTGAAAGACGGCGATACGTTGTTGTCAGTGGCGCAAACCTATTACGCGGAACGTAGCAAATGGTCTGTTATCTATTATGCCAACGAAGATGCGCTGGGTGGCAATCTGGTGGATTTGCCCTCGGGCGTGACACTGAACATTCCGTGTATTGATGGTGAAGGGGCGCAAGCGGCCCCGACAACGGAGGCAGCAGCAGAACCAGAAGTAAAAGAAGAACCCGTTCAAGAGCCTGTGCAGGAAGTGGTCATTGCACCTGTCGAAACGCCGCTGATCCAAGAGAATGCAGATATCAAACTGGTGACGGGTTCAAATTATGCGCCGTTCACGGATCAAGATTGGCCCAACAATGGTATGATGTACGAGCTGGTGAATGCGGCGTTTGAAGCTGCGCCATCGCCTTTGCCGTTTTCGATTGTTTGGGAGAATGATTGGTCAAAGCACTTGTTTCCTATGCTCGACACGAAACAAGTGGATATGGGGTTCCCGTGGTATCGGCCAAATTGCGAAGCCGAGCCAGACAATGAGCGGTGTGCGAATTTCCACTTTTCAGAACCTGTGTTTGATATTTTGGTTTTGGTCTACGTGAACGCGGATAAGCCGTTTTCGTTCGACAAGGACGAAGACCTGTTTGGAAAAACGCTCTGTCGTGAAAAAGGGTATTTTTCCCATGATTTGGATGGGCCGGATCGGCGCTGGTTGAGCGAAGGCAAAGTTAAGTTGGTGCGTGGGGATACGACGGATCAGTGTTTCCAGATGCTGGCCGATGGCGAAGTCGATGCGGTGTCTGTGAATGAGTTTCTGGGTTTGGGTAAGATCAAGCAGATGTCATTGCAGGACAAGATTGTCGCGCTGGAGCGCCCCGTGGGGACGCAAGGGTTGCACGTTGTGATTTCCAAGCGGCATTGGCGTGGAACAACGAACCTGTATCGGTTCAATGCGGGGCTTGAGAATTTGAAGAAAACCGCCCGCTATGACGAGATCGTGTCCCGTCACATTGAGCTGTTCCGTCAGCGCAATCAGTAAGCTGATTTAGACCTTCAGGTGGCGCGCCCGAGCGGCGCGTTCAATGGCCGCCCCTGCGAGGCGATCAATGTTGAGGACATAGCGGATTTCTTCCAAGAACCGCAGTTCGCCTTCACGCAGGCGACCATCAGCAGCGGCCACATCGCAACAGAGGGCATACGCGGTTTCGTTGAATTTTTCCGGCATTGCCACGCGGACCAATCCAAAAAGGGCATCAAGCCCGTCCTCGTCTTCGAGAATATCAAACACTGTTTGAGAGATCAGCGTAATCCGATCCACGTCATAATCAGCGAAAATGGGGAGGTGGCCCACCACACGATCGATCGACAAAAGTTCCAATGTGCGAACCTGTGTGTCGGATACGGAAGTGGACACCATCAGCGCGATAAGCGCGTCTTGCAGGGTCCATGGGCTGTCTGTGTTCTCATTAGCGGTCATATGTGCGGCCTTTGGTGCATATTCGCTCCGATAATATTGACGCTTGCAGGCAGGAGCAATAGGGAGTGCGCTTGAACCAAATGAAAACTGGAATCTAACATGTCCGAACTCCGTGATCTTGCGATGAGCAGCAAAGCCTGGCCTTTTGAAGAAGCCCGCAAGATTTTGAAACGGTATTCAAAGGGTGCACCTGAAAAGGGATATGTGCTGTTTGAAACAGGATATGGCCCGTCTGGCCTGCCCCATATTGGTACGTTTGGCGAAGTGGCGCGCACAACGATGATCCGCCGTGCGTTTGAGGTGCTGTCGGACATTCCAACGCGGTTGATCTGTTTTTCGGACGATTTGGATGGAATGCGCAAAGTGCCGGGCAATGTGCCTAACGCTGAGGGCTTGCATGAACATTTGCAAAAGCCGCTGACATCAGTGCCTGACCCTTTTGGCACGCATGATAGTTTCGGGGCGCACAACAACGCGAAGCTGAACAGCTTTCTCGATACCTTTGGGTTTGAGTATGAGTTCATCAGCTCCACCGAATATTATCAGTCGGGTAAGTTTGACGAGGTTCTGCTGCGGGCCTGTGAAAAATATGATGATGTGATGAAGGTGATGTTGAAGTCCTTGCGCGAGGAACGCCAAGCGACTTATTCGATCTTTCTGCCGATTCATCCAGAAACGGGGCGCGTGTTGTATGTTCCGATGAAGCATGTGGATGGCAAGAACGGCACAATCACGTTTGACGATGAAGATGGCACCGAGATCACCATGCCTGTCACGGGCGGCAATGTGAAATTGCAGTGGAAGCCTGACTTTGGCGCCCGTTGGGCCGCGCTTGACGTGGACTTTGAAATGTATGGCAAAGACCATTCCACCAACACACCGATCTATGATCGCATCTGTGAGATTTTGGGCGGTAAGAAACCTGACCATTATGTGTACGAGCTGTTCTTGGATGAAGAGGGTCATAAGATTTCGAAAACATCGGGTAATGGTGTGTCGATTGATGAATGGCTGACCTATGCCTCTGCGGAATCCCTGTCTTACTTTATGTACCTTAAGCCAAAGACGGCGAAGCGGATGCATTTTGATGTGATCCCGAAAGCGGTGGATGAATATCACCAGCAGTTTCTTTATGCTCCTTTAAATCCGTTGTACAAAGATTAAAAGTG
>CAYWIR010000010.1:894-12954 GCA_964458375.1 uncultured Neptunicoccus sp. | reverse complement strand
GGTGGATGAGTATCACCAGCAGTTGCGGGCCTATGCTACGCAGGATGCCACGCAGCGGTTGAACAACCCTGTATTCCATATCCATGGCCACAACGTCCCTGCGAGCGATATGGTAGTGCCGTTTTCGATGTTGTTGAACTTGGCGTCTGTGTCGAGTGCGGAAACCAAGGATGCGATGTGGGGGTTCATCAACAAATATGCGCCCGATGCGTCACCTGAAAAGAACCCAACGCTGGATGATGCGGCAGGTTTTGCGGTGCGGTATTACCATGACTTCGTGAAGCCAGCGAAAGTGTTCCGTGCGCCATCAGACCAAGAACGTGCGGCACTGGCTGATCTGGCAGCGGCGTTGAAGGATGTGGATGTGGCAAAGGCCATGATCGACAAAAAGAACGCCGATATGGGCAACGGCGAGGCACCTGTTGACGCGCTGAACTTGGCGGATGCGGATGATCTGCAATCCATCGTTTTCGCGGTTGGCAAAAATCACGGGTTTGAGCCACTGCGCCATTGGTTCACTGCGATATACGAGGTTTTGTTGGGTGCGTCCCAAGGGCCGCGTTTTGGTGGGTTCATCGCGCTTTATGGTGTGGATGAAACGGTTGCGTTGATCGAAGCAGGTTTGAACGGCGATTTAGGCTAATCGACTTTTGTTGATCTAGGACAAGGTTGCTGCCTTCGGGATCAGATATGCTGGGTGCATATCTGAAACGGAGGATGCTATGTATACCAAGGTTCTTGTTCCTGTGTCGTTGGCCGAAGAGGCCGAAACCCAAAAAGCGTTTGAATTGGCGCGGCAGTTTTGCGGTGCGGGTGGTGAAATTCACGCCCTACATGTGGTGGAAACGGTTCCCGCCTTTTCGGAATCCTTTGTGCCCTCTGAGGTGATGCGTGAATTAGAGGCGTCTGCGAAACAGAAATTTGATGACGTGGTGCCAAGCGATGTCGCCGAGAAAGAGGTGATGCATGGCGCAGCGGGGTCATTGATCTTGCAATATGCAGACAGGATCGGCGCGGATTGCATCATTGTTGCGTCCCACCGCCCAGGGCTGGCCGACTATTTCTTAGGGTCCACCGCTGCGCGGGTTGTGCGGCACGCACAGTGTTCGGTGCATGTTTTACGCTAAACCGCCTGTGGATAAAGGGACGGCTTTGTCCCTTTCACACACAGGCGCGTTGGCCTTTGTCAGATCAAACTTGTGGCAAATCCAAGTGCGGCGGAAAGGGCGAGAACCCAAAGCAGGTTCACGTGGCGCACAAGTAGGAGGTATCCGCAAATCGCAGCAAGGGCGACGATGATCAGGTTTAGACTGCTGAGGGTCGGGAGCCAAAGGTTTAAAAGGCCGTTTTGGATCAATGTCACCTCGTCAAAGAAGACATGCAGGGCGAACCAGACCGATAGGTTAAGGATCACGCCCACCACGGCGGCGGTTATGGCGTTGAGCGCACCGCGCAAACGCGGTTGGGCGCTGATCCATTCCACATAGGGCGCACCTGCAAATATCCATAGGAAGCAGGGGGTGAATGTGACCCATAGGGTAATGCCTGCGGCCAATACCGCTGTGCCCCATCCCCCATTTGCATAGCCTGCCAGAATACCCACGAACTCTGTGACCAAGATCAGGGGGCCGGGGGTGGTTTCCGCAAGGCCGAGACCGTCCATCATTTGCCCCGCTGTGAGCCATTCTTTGGCAAGCACCACGTCTTGGCCCATGTAGGCGAGCACGGCGTAGGCCCCACCAAAGGTCACCGCTGCGAGTTTAGAGAAGAAATAGGCGATTTCTGTTAGGATGGATGTGGGGAGGAGCCAGTCGAGAAGGAGGATTGGTCCCCACCAAATGACGAGCCACAGAAGAACGGTTGCGATGGTTTTGCCGATGGATCGGGTTTTGGTGGTTGGGACTGTGTCTTCGGGCGGAGAGGAGGCGAATAGGCCATAGAGCCCCGCGCCAAGGATGATCATTGGGAAGGGTAGGTTGAGGAAGAAGATCGCAATGAAAGCGATTGCGGCAAGGACCCAGTGTGATGTGCTGTGCAGCGCCTTTTTCGACACTTTCAGCAAGGCTTCGATCACGATGATAACGACGGTGGCTTTGATGCCCACAAAGATCGCTTCGGCGGCCGGCAGTTGCCCGAAGGTGATGTAAAGCGCGGCCAAGGCGAGGATGACACAGGCCCCTGGCAGAACAAACAAAAGGCCCGCGATAAGCCCACCAAGGGTGCCGTGCAAACGCCAACCTGTGAAGGTGGCGAGCTGCATTGCCTCGGGTCCAGGTAACAACATGCAAAAGCTGAGCGCGTTGAGGAATTGGCGTTCGGACAGCCATTTACGGGTTTCGACCACTTCTTTGTGCATCAAGGCGATTTGGCCTGCGGGCCCACCGAACGACAGAAATCCGATTTTGGCCCAAACTTTGGTCGCATCTGACAAGGTTGGCTGGGTCATTTTGCGGCATCCCAAATGTGGGTTTCATCCGTAGCATCCCGTGCCCAGCGATAGAGGGCATCGTAAAGCAGCAGCCCGTTCTCCAATTGCTCCAAGTCATTGCGATAGATGCGTGACAGGCCAAGGGACAAGGCGTGCAGACCTGCGGCTTCTGGTTCTGACGATAGTGTGTTTGTGTCAGCGGCGCGGATGATACGTGCCATATGGGTCAGTGTTGGGGTTTGGAGACCAAAACCTTCGAGGAGCGCGTCAAAGGTACAGAGATCCCCGTGATGGGTCCAATCGCAATCGGGCACATCAAAGGCGATTGCGTTGAATTTTTCGGCCACTGCGTTGACTTGGCTTGGGGCGACGAACAGGAATGTGGCGGCGGGATCAATGAAGCGACGGATCAGCCACGGGCAGGCGATGCGGTCGATTTTGGGGCGGTGTCGTGTGACCCAAGTGGTGCCGCTGGGGCTTGGTTTGATCAGAGTCAGGTTTGCCTCTGCCCATCCTACGTGGCCGTCTTGCAGGTATTCGGCTGCTACGCCGTGAGCATTGAGGATTGCTGTCACACCTTGGCTGAGTTTTAGGCCCTTGTGGCAGGACACCACCACATTTTTCCCGACAAATTCTGAGGCGAATTTTTCGGCATCTGTGAAGGCGCGACGTTGTGCGCTGGGGATCATGCGTGGGTCTTGAGCAAAGTCTTCGTCGATGCGCACATCGAGGATTGTTGGTGCATCAGGTGTGCCGATCAGGCGGTTTAACTGGGCTTGAGTGATTTGATTTGGAGCGGCCATAAAGCATCCTTCCTTGGTTAAGGGTGTTGGATGCGAAACTCTGGCTGGCGCCTCACGGGGTGTTCGCGCTCCCCTTGGATGGGTTGTAGCAAAGCCGTGAGTAAGGTCAAGAAATTTGACGAGAAGGGATGCGGCGCTACGATTAAAGTACCGAACAAAAGGGGATGGGTATGAAATTTTTAAGCATGATCGCCGCAGTTGTGATGCTGGCGCTGCCGGCACAGGCACAGCAGGATGAGATTAAGGCTGTCATTTCAAACCAAATCAACTCGTTTCTGAGCGATGATTTTGAAACGGCGTTTAGTTATGCCGCGCCAAATATCAAACGGATTTTTGGCACGCCAGAGCGGTTTGGGCAGATGGTGACTCAAGGCTATCCGATGGTGCATCGTCCGTCAGAAGTGACGTTTCAGGATCTGGTGCAGAATGGCGGGGAATACACGCAAGATGTGCTGCTGCGGGATGTGCAGGGGCTGTACTATGTGGCGCGGTACACGATGGTGCAAAACGGAGCTGACTGGCAAATCAGTGGTGTCAGTATTTTAAAATCCACGGGGGTTGGCGTTTAACGCCACCACTTTTTGCATGGTTTCGAGGGGCGCTTTTGAGCGCCCTTTTTGTTGCGTGGGCGTTCGGGGCTGCGCACGGTTCGATCAGGATGGCTTAAGCCTTGTTCGCTACGTGGATGACCTGTTGCGCTGAATTCCCAGCCTCAAAATGAATAGTCGTGCCTGCCATGCCCTTAAGAGGCGCCAATGGGGTGCGGGGCCAATGCGCCCGATTGTTTGGAAAGGACATTTGATGAATAAGGCACTTACCGATGGTATCCAACTGATGCCGCCCGCGTTTGAATTGGGGCTTGATGTGTGGTCAAGCGAAGACGGAACCCCTGGATCAGACACATATGACGGGGCTGCAAACGCGGTGCTGATTGCGGCGGATGCGGATTTTGGTGGGGCGTTGGAACTGCTCAAAACATCGAACACACAAAAGCTGCGGTATACGGGTGACACGCCTATGTTTCCTGGCTGCTATTGGCAAATTCGTGCCCGCGTAAAGGCCATTTCGGGACCGCTACCATCGGTGCGCGTGGCGGCATGGGCTGGGGATGTGAATGGAAACCATGTCACGAGTCTCGATGAGACAGGGCCGTCTGTTGCTTTGCAAAACTACGGTGAGGTTGTCGAAGTTTCTGCGATTGTCGGGTCGGGCGCACGGGGCGGTGTTGATATGGTGTGGGGGCAAGAGCCTGTTTTTGCCCATTTTGGCATAGATTTGACGGGGGTGAACAATGGCATCGTGCGTGTCGATGACATTATCATCGAGGATGTAACCAGCATCTTCACGCAGTCCAAATTGGATGTGGTGGATGTGACCGATTTTGGTGCGGTTGGGGATGGCACCACCAACAATGTCGCCGCGTTCGAAGCAGCCGATGCGGCTGCGGATGGGCGCACGGTTTTGGTGCCCAATGGCGAATTTCTGTTGAATAGCACAGTGACAATGGCGTCTGAAATTCGATTTCATGGCACCGTAACGATGCCAGCGTCTGCACAGTTGCAGTTGTTGCAGAATTTCGATTACCCGACCTATTTCACGGCCTTTGGGAACGAGCAAACAGCGTTGGAAAAGGCGCTCCAAGCCTTGTTCAATTTTACCGACCATGAATCCCTTGATTTGATGGGGCGGTCGGTTGAGCTGACGTCTCCTGTGGATGTGCACGGGGTGGTGGGGAACAAAGATCGGCATTCCGCACGGCGGGTGATCCGCAACGGGCGTTTGTCGGCAAATTCCAATTCCGCTTGGGACACAGAAGAGGTGACACGCACCGCATCCTATGATGCGAACGATCCTTACAAGCTGACGAATGTGCCAAACGCGAGTGGGGTTTTGGCCGGATCATTGGTGCAAGGCACAGGGGTTGGGCGCGAGGTGTATGTGCGGTCTGTGGATGCCAGCAATGGGGAGTTGACGTTGAGCCTGCCGCTTTATGCTGCGCCGTCGAACCAGACGTATACGTTCACGCGGTTCAAATATCTGCTCGACTTTTCTGGGTTTGAGTGGCTGTCACGCTTTACCTTGGAAAACATCGACTTTGCCTGCAATGGGCGATCCAGCGGAGTGATGTTGGCGGATGATGGGCTGATTTTTCATGTGAAGGATTGCTATTTCTCGGGGCCGAAAGACCGTGGATTAACGTCAACGGGGGAAGCCTGTGCTGGTATCCTTTTGGATCGGAATCAATGGCTTTCAAATGAGCAAGATTTGTCGGTGAGCCAACGGTCTTCGATCGGGTTTAACGTCAATTGTAACGATGCCAAAGTGCGCAACAACCGCGCCATTCGGTTTAATCATTGGTGTGTGATCAGTGGCGGTGGTGCGATTGTCAGCGGCAACCATTTCTTCCAAGACGATTCCACAGGCGGAAACATTCGCAATCCAGGCATGATCATCGCCCGCAATCATCCAAAAATGACCATCATTGGGAACTACGTCGATAACTGTTCTATTGAATGGACGAACGAGCATGATGCCACCCCTGATATTGTAACGGGGTATTCGTTCGGGGCGATGACCATGACAGGTAATCACTTTACGTCGTCTGGTTCGGCGGAGTGGTTCCGTTGGATTTCAATCAAACCCCATGGCACGGGGCATTTCCTGAATGGTGTGACGATTACGGGCAATGTGTTCAAAGCGTTTTCGGGGCCAGAGTTGCAGCGGGTTGAGGCGGTGGACGATTCCATTGCGCCACTGCTGCCAGAGAAGTTCCGTAATGTGACCGTGGACAGCAATACGTTTAACGGTGTGACGGATACCTTTATCAATCCGCTGACGATTGAGGTTGAAAAGACGACTTTGGCTTCGGGATGGCGCACGGGTATTGGAGGCTTCATGCCGTTTGAAGGCTTGGCGCGGTTTGGCACGGCGATTGTGCCAAATGGTCCTGTGCGCAATGGCAGCAATCAGATTGTTTATACGCAACCTTATTTCACGGGGGAAACTGGCCCGACAGGCAAGAGTTTCGATATTGACTGGTCTGAAGCCGTTACAGGGAAGGTGCGCGCCACAATTCGTTGTGACGATACTAAGTAACCGCGTTGCATGCCCCGCTGTTTTTAGCGGGGCATGATCCTTAGAATTTTCGCTTTTGGCTTTTGCCGCGTACGACCGTGGTGCCAGCGCGGCCTGCGGTGCTGCGCCCGCTGGCCTTTTGCGCCTGTTCAGCGGCAGCGGCCACGGCGGATTGTCGTGCCAATGGATCATCTGAGATGGTTAGTTCCACGGCTTCGAGGCGTTTAACTTCGTCTCTGAGGCGGGCGGCTTCTTCGAATTCGAGGTTTTCAGCGGCCTTCAACATATCTTTGCGCATCGCATCGAGATGGGTTTGCAGGTTTTCCCCGATCATCGGTTTATCAACGGTGGCCGTGACGCGGGACATGTCAGTGTCGCCTTCATAAAGCCCTGACAGAACATCCTCTACGATTTTCTTCACCGTTTCGGGGGTGATGCCATGCAGCTCGTTATAGGCGGCCTGTTTTTCGCGGCGGCGGTTTGTTTCGCCAATTGCCCGTTCCATCGATCCTGTAATGCGATCAGCGTACATGATGACGCGGCCATCTTCGTTTCGCGCGGCGCGGCCAATGGTTTGCACAAGCGATGTTTCGGAGCGTAAGAAACCTTCTTTGTCTGCATCGAGAATGGCGACGAGTTTACATTCGGGGATGTCCAAGCCTTCGCGCAGGAGGTTGATGCCGATAAGCACGTCAAACGCGCCCAGTCGCAGATCGCGCAGGATTTCGATCCGTTCCAGTGTGTCGATATCGGAATGCATGTAGCGCACACGGATGCCCTGTTCGTGCATATATTCGGTCAGGTCTTCGGACATACGTTTGGTTAGGGTTGTGACCAAAACGCGCCCGCCGCCTTCGGCGACTTTGCGCACTTCGTCCAAGAGATCATCGACTTGTGTTTCCACAGGGCGGATTTCTACGGGAGGATCGAGCAGACCTGTTGGGCGAATGATTTGTTCAGCAAAAACACCGCCTGATTGTTCTAGTTCCCATTTCTGCGGGGTGGCGGACACAAACACCGATTGGGGACGCATGGCGTCCCATTCTTCGAACTTCAATGGACGGTTGTCCATGCAAGACGGCAAGCGGAACCCATGTTCGGCTAATGTGAATTTGCGCCGATAGTCGCCTTTGTACATGCCGCCAATTTGGGGGACGGAGACATGCGATTCATCGGCGAACACGAGCGCGTTGTCGGGGATATATTCAAACAGTGTGGGGGGCGGTTCACCCGGCGCACGGCCTGTGAGGTAGCGAGAGTAGTTTTCGATGCCGTTGCAGACGCCCGTGGCTTCTAGCATTTCAAGATCGAAATTTGTGCGCTGTTCGAGGCGTTGTGCTTCGAGAAGTTTGCCATCATCCACCAGCTGCTTCAAACGAATGTCGAGCTCTGCTTTGATGCCCTTCAATGCTTGGTTCATGGTCGGGCGGGGAGTGACATAGTGGCTGTTGGCGTAGACGCGGACCTTGTCCATTGTTGTGTGTTTTTCGCCTGTCAGCGTGTCAAATTCGACGATGCTTTCGAGTTCTTCGCCAAAGAAAGAAAAGCGCCAACCGCGATCTTCCATGTGGGCGGGCCAGATTTCAACGCTGTCGCCGCGCACACGGAAGGATCCGCGAACAAATGCACTGTCGTTGCGTTTGTATTGAAGCGCGACCAGATCGGCCATCACGCCGCGTTGGTTATACTCTTGCCCCGCAATCAAATCGATGGTCATGGCGGTATAGGTTTCAACCGAACCGATCCCGTAAATGCAAGACACAGATGCGATGATGATCACATCGTCCCGTTCCATCAAGGCACGGGTTGCAGAATGGCGCATACGGTCGATTTGTTCGTTAATCTGACTTTCTTTTTCAATATAAGTGTCAGACCGCGCGACATAGGCTTCGGGTTGATAGTAGTCATAGAAGCTGACGAAATATTCGACCGCATTTTCTGGGAAGAAGGATTTGAACTCTCCATAAAGCTGCGCGGCGAGGGTTTTGTTTGGGGCCAAAATGATGGCAGGGCGTTGGGTTTCTTCGATGACTTTGGCCATCGTAAAGGTTTTACCCGTGCCCGTTGCGCCCAACAGCACCTGATTTTGTTCGCCGTCTGAAACGCCTTCGACCAGCTCTTTGATCGCGGTGGGTTGATCGCCCGCAGGGGAGAATTCAGTGTGCATCACGATCTCGCGGCCGCCTTCCAGTTTGGGGCGAGCGTCCATGATGGGAGTGGTCAACGAGGTCTGTGCGTCGGTCATGTCGAATCCTTTGAGCGCATTAAGTGAACTTCTTTGCGCCATGTTCAACCCTTGCACCTGTGAATTAAGCTAACTCTGCATAAAGAGCGAGGTCTGAGTGCGTTTCTGCTGACACAAGGTGTCATCAGTGGAGGAGTTCTTGGGTTTCGGTTTTTCGTTAAGCAATTTTTTACCAGAAAGCGAAATAGTCCTTTTAAGGAAGGCACGATGCAATGCGGCCCAAGTTTAAAGGTCGGCGAAAAAATTAGATGAAGGTGTAAAGCTAAAAATAGAGTATGGCGTAATTACTCAACCTTTGGTAGTGATGTGTTTATAAACAATTGGCGTAACTGCCTATCGTGATCTTGCAAGCAGCAAGACAGGTTACTGATCGGGTGCATATCACCCACCCCACCCTCGCTCCCATGCGCTCGGTCAGTAACCAAACTGCTTTTCGCGTTTTCTCCATCGAATTGGATATCGTTTCGGTCATCATTCTACTTGTGCGATTGCTGCGAGTTTGGTTTGGTTGCCCAAGGGGTTTTGGCCCTAAAGCGGTTCGACTTTTTGTTGAAACACAATTCCCTGTCTGTGGCCAAAGCCACAACGGGATTTGCGTTACTCGATGATTCAAACAAAAATCGAAACGCTATAATTGACTTGAGGGGGTCACAGATATGACGAAACGTTTGGTGCTGTTTGTTGGGGCGATAGTTTTGGTGTTTGCTGCTTTTGGTTTTGATGCCACGCAGGCCCAAACCGTCATGCCAGGTGTGAACGTTGGCGGTGATGCGGAAACGACCCCTATTGATCCAAGCGAATTGTCCCAAGAAGACGTGCGTGACATGGTTTCGCGTATGTCCGACAGCGAAGTGCGCGGCATGTTGCTGGAGCGATTGGACGCGGTTGCAAAACAAGAAGAAGCAAAAGCAGAGGGCGCCACTGTTTTTGAGTTCCTAGAAGCTGCGGGAACAGGTATCTGGCGAGCCGTGTACGATGCGGTTGTTCGCTTGCCGATCCTCTTTTCGAGCCAAGCCACCAGTTTTCAAAACTTTTACAACACGTTGGGTGGCGCTGGGATCCTGCAATTGTTCGGCTCTATTTTGATAGGTCTTGCAGTTGCGTTTGTTGCCGAGCGGGTTGTGATTTGGCTGACCCGCAATTGGCATGCCCAGACGATTGGTGAAAATGCGACGCTTTTTGAATCGATCAAATTTCTTGGCTTTCGATTGTTAAAGCAGCTCTATGGCCTGATCACGTTTTTTATTGTGGCGCGTTTGGTGATCGTCAATCTGATAACCCCTGAGATGATCGCGTTTTCGTCCGTTATTGTGTTTAACATCGTGGTTTTGCCGCGGGCGGCACTGGCCTTGGGGCGGTTCTTGTTGGCGCCTGAACGGCCTGAACACCGCTTGATCACCACAGATGACTGGACGGCAAAATATTTGTATCGCCACCAGTTTGGCCTGTTTCTGCTGATGGGCCTGTCGTCGGGCATTATTGAATTCAATGTCTTAAATGATGTGCCGATGGGCACGTCACGGCTTGGGTTTTGGTTGAACCTTGCCGTGCATGTGTATTTCGCAATCATTTCGTGGCGCGCGTGGAATGGCTTGGTCATGATGGCGCAAGGGGATGATGTTCTAAGCCCGTTGGAGCAACGTATGGCGCGGTGGTATCCAGGGTATTTAATCGGGCTGTCGGTTGCGACTTGGATGCTGATCAACGTGATTGTCAGCTTTGGTATGTTTGAACTGCTGTCGACTGCGCCGCATTATAAAATGATGTTCTTGTTGGCCTTTGGCCCGACCTTTGACACAGCCATCCGTGCCTTGGTGCGCCATTTGGTGCCGCCCATGCAAGGCGAAGGCATGGTTGCAGAACGCGCCTATTTGTCCACCAAACGCAGTTACATTCGCATTGGGCGGGTTTTGGTGTTTGGCGTTGTCATTGTCACCATTGCAGAGTTTTGGGGGATTGATCTGAGCAATCTTGCAGCCGCTGGTGTGGGGGTGCAGGTTGCGGGCCGTTTGATAGAAATCATGATGGTCATCGCTGTTGGGTATTTGGTGTGGGAATTGGTGTCGCTCTATATCAATCGCAAATTGGCCGCAGAACAAACCGCGCTTGGCTTTGATTTGAACGACGAAGAACCGGGCGGTGGTGAAGGTGGGGGGGCAGGTGGTTCGCGTTTGTCCACGGTGCTGCCTTTGGTTCTGGGGATCGCAAAATTCGCCATTGCTTCCATCTTTGGTTTGATTGCGCTTGGCAATATCGGGATCGACATTACGCCACTGCTGGCGGGTGCAGGTATCATCGGTTTGGCGGTAGGTTTTGGTGCGCAAAAGCTGGTCGCGGATATCGTGTCAGGCATGTTCTTCCTGATCGACGATGCGTTCCGCACGGGGGAATATGTAGAGGTTGAGGGCACCATGGGCACGGTTGAGAAAATTTCAATCCGGTCGATGCAGCTCCGTCATCACCGTGGTTTGGTGCATACCATTCCGTTTGGTGAGATTCCCAAGCTCACCAACTTTAGCCGTGACTGGGTGATCATGAAGCTGATGTTCACAGTGCCGTTTGATACGGACCCCAACAAAGTTAAGAAAATCTTCAAAAAGATCGGCAACGATATGATTGCTGAAGAGGCGTGGAAAGATGACTTCATCCAGCCGTTCAAATCGCAAGGTGTGTTCGGCTTTGATGATGTGGGTATGGTGATGCGTGGTAAGTTCATGGCGAAACCTGGTAAACAGTTCATGGCACGCAAGGAAATCTACAACCGTGTGAAAGCCGCGTTTGACGAGGCTGGCATTGATTTTGCCCGCCGCGAGGTGCGTGTTGCGATTCCAGGGTTGGAAGATGCCAAGGATATCACACCACAACAAAGCACTGCGATTGAGGCCGTTGCTACGGATGTGGTTGCACAGGAACAGCAGAAACTGGACGAAGCCGCCAAAGCGGATACGAAAAAATAGGGATTCAGCCTTTTTTTGGATAGAAAAATGCGTTAAACGCGCAGAAACGATCATCAGAGGAACGCCATGCTTGCCAAGATTTATCAGCCAGCACGCAATGCCATGACATCGGGTCAGGCCAAAACTAAGACTTGGGTCTTGGAGTTTAGTCCCGAAGAAGCGCGCGAAATTGATCCGTTGATGGGCTGGACCAGCTCTGGCGACATGAACAGCCAAGTGCGTCTGATGTTCGAAAGCAAAGAGGCTGCCATAGACTACGCCACCTCTGCTGGAATTCCGCATACAGTGTTTGAACCCCAAAAGCGCAAACAAAATGTGCGTTCAGGTGGGTATGGCGACAATTTCGCCACCAATCGCAGAACGGTTTGGACACACTAAGCCTTGATCGCGCCGCAGATTTGGCGCATCACGCACCCAGCGGTCCCGTAGCTCAACTGGATAGAGCATCTGCCTTCTAAGCAGAGGGTTGGGGGTTCGAGTCCTCCCGGGATCGCCACTCTCACAATCAGTAATTTAGCGCGGCGTCATGCGAATTGCGCCGTCTAGGCGGAT
>CAYWIR010000010.1:0-884 GCA_964458375.1 uncultured Neptunicoccus sp. | reverse complement strand
GGTTGGGGGTTCGAGTCCTCCCGGGATCGCCAAGTATTTTGCTTAACTAATTGATAGTTATCGATTAAGTTTCACTCTATTAAAGTTTTTCCCACACAAATTACCATAAAGTGTTCATCTACAGCACCTATAAGCGTTTTCCTAGCTCGCGGAAGATGCATTCTTGTTAGAGACCGTCTAAGCATGCAAGCACGCCCTAATGCACCCGTAGAACAGCTGGATAGAGTATTCCTCTCTGAAGGAAGAGGTCAGAGGTTCGAATTCTCTCGGGTGCTCCGGTGAAAAGTAATTTGGAACGATATGTTATGTAGGGCTTCGAATGCTTCACTTTTTTAACGAAGTAAAGTCTTGCAGCATTTTACTTCCATTTTCGAACAAACCCCGCATAAATAAGGCTGTTCACGGCATCGGTCTACTTCCCATTAAACAAACTCAAAGCGCACAAAGGCTAAGCAAGCCTTCTTGCAAGTCAAACGTTAATAAGGGTGTAAGACCGCCCATAATGGCAACGAGCTTGCACCTCAAGTTTAAGTGACGCTATGGTCGCAAATGGCGCTTAGCAACAGTTAACGTAAGTTATCGATGCCGCGCCGCAGCTTCCTCAAAGCAGACATCTGACCAAGGTCGCAGCTTTTTAGCCGGTTCAAGGTCGGCTATGGGGGACAAAACTGCCAATTACAGTTGTCAGACGAAGGTCCGCTTTGCAAAATGTAAACTGGGAATGCTTCCTAATCCAGAAGCCAATCAAAGGCCCGTCGAAAGGTTTCGGTCCCTCTAGTAGACTGCGGCGGGCCATGTGCAAAAACCAGATTCTCTGCGTCCCACGCTATGATGCGCTTTACGGCTTCCCGCGTAGCGGTTCGATCCTTTGTCGCAAGACGAAA
>CAYWIR010000009.1:0-16078 GCA_964458375.1 uncultured Neptunicoccus sp. | reverse complement strand
CACCGCCTTGTAGAACTCATCAAAGGCATCCCAGCCAAGATCAACTTGATCCCGTTCAACCCGTGGCCGGGCGCACCCTACGAGCGTTCTTCCAACAACCGCATCCACCGTTTTGCCGACATTGTGAACGCAGCAGGCTATTCTTCCCCTGTACGCAAACCCCGCGGCGAAGATATCATGGCCGCATGCGGACAACTCAAAAGCGCAACTGAACGCGCTCGCAAATCACGCGCCGAAATGGAACGCGGCCTATAGGACAAAATAATGCGCTATATTTTAATAATTTTTGCCGCCTTTGCCCTTATTGCCTGCGGCGGCCCTTCAAAATTTAAAAAATACAACGGCCCAAAAGTCACCCAAGTGCTCGTGGATAAAACCGCACGCAAAATGTGGCTCTTGCACGGCACCAAGGCGCTCAAAGAATACGACATCGACCTCGGCTTTGCCCCCGCTGGCCATAAATTCAAAGAAGGCGACGGCCGCACACCTGAAGGCGTTTACCGCATCAACCGGCGCAACCCAAACTCCGCCTTCCACCTCTCCATCGGCATTAGCTATCCCAACGCCCAAGACGTGGCCAAAGCCCGCGCCGCAGGTGTCTCCCCAGGTGGTGATATCTTCATCCACGGCGGCCCCGTCCTCTTTGCCAATAAAAACAAAGCCGACTGGACTGCAGGCTGTATCGCCGTCACTAACAAAGAAATGGAAGAGATTTATTCCATGGTCAAAGACGGCACACCGATCTTGGTGAAACCCTAACGACTACGTCCGCAGCGCAGGCAAACCAACGCCTGTGCTCTCAAAACCACCATCTGCAGCAACGGTTTGCCCTGTCACAAAACTGGCGGCATCCGAACACAAAAACACAATTACCTGTGCAATTTCGTCCTCAGAGCCGTAACGGTTCAACGGCAACGCATCGTGATAGGCTGCGATGATCTCTGGCGTGTGCACCGCCATCGCCAGCTTTGTGCGTACGGGGCCTGGGGCCACGCAATTCACGCGAATACCGTATTCCCCCAATTCCGCTGCCAACTGCTCTGTTAGGTGAATAACCCCCGCTTTTGACGTTCCATAAGCCACCCGCAACGTGGATGCCCGCAATCCCGAAATGCTCGCAATATTGACCATCGCGCCTTTGGTTTCGCGCAATGCTGGGATCGCTGCTTGTGCACACAGGAACACACCATCCAAATTCGTCGCCATCACCGCACGCCAACGTTTGAAATCTGTCTCTTCCAACGGGCCAAAATCCGCAACGCCCGCATTGTTCACCAAATAGTCCAGCCGCCCAAACTGCCCCAACACATTCACCATCATCTGCGCAACAGCTGCTTCATCCGATACATCTACAACCAGCGGCAGAACGCCGTCCAACTCTGCAGCAGCATCCATCAACGCATCACCGTCCCAATCCACCATGACCACGGAACACCCCCGCGCCAGCATCAACCGTGTCGTTGCCAGTCCAATGCCCCGCGCAGCACCCGTAACAATCGCAACTTTTCCATCCATGTTGAAATTTCCCATAGTCATACCTCCCAAACAAAAAGCGTCCCAAAAGGACGCCTTTCAAATTCCAAACAGCAGCACCAGTTCCCTGCCCTAAGACCCAATCACCTGAACCCACCAAATCTTGCCGTTGCTTTCCTGATGCCAGCTAAAACCAACATTGCGCGCATCTTGGTGCATAATGCCTGCCCGCGTCACAGGATCACGCATCCACGCGTCCAAAGTCTCGAGATCGTTTTCAAAGGTCTCAGACAGGTTCTCTGCCAACAAACGGCCAGCATACCCCGCACGTTCCGCACGCTGGATCGGGTTCGATCCGTCAGATCCAAAATGCCAAGGGCGGTTCTGGCGTGAAATATCCAATGCATGGGTTTTCGCAGCTGCTGTCAGTTGCGGCGACAATTGCAGCGGGTTCAACCCACGGGCTTGGCGCAACGCATTCACCGTATCCAGATGGCGAAATTGAATCTTCGACGCATCACCCGCTTTGATCCGAAACACGGTCCGTTGGTTCGGGTCGGTCGACGTCGTGGTACAAGCAGACACAAAAAACATCACCGACAGAACGGCCAAAACAACGCGCATCATGGTATTCACCCTTAATAGTAAGTCTCAAAAGCAGAGCTCTCACCCTTGCTCTAATCCCCTTTGCACGGATTTTCAAATCCCCATTAACAAGTTTGCGCCAGATCGCGCTTCTTTGAATTGAATCTGTGCTCTGAAAGCCGTAATTTGGCCCCAGACGGATGAAGAACGACATAAACGGAAACATTTACAATGTCTGATAGCTTTAAAATCACCCGCCGCGCCTTCACAGGATCGGCCCTCGCCAGCACCGCACTCGGCGGCAGCGCACTGGCGCAGCAAACCAATGATCCTGTTCTGTTTGAACAGTTGAAACAGGAAAACATCTCAAACCCAGAAACAGGGGCGGTAAAACGCAACATTTCAGGGTTCACCAACAAAGATTGGCGTCCTTACTTCTCCAACACCAGAAATGGCGTGATTCTTGTGGATACACTCAGCCGCGCGCTGCATTTCTGGTCCGAAGACCAATCCGTTTACAAACTCTACCCCACATCCGTCCCTGAAAGCCCTGAACTGACACGGACAGGGCGCACCAAAATCACCCGTCTGCGGGTTGGCCCTGATTGGCGTCCAACGCCAAACATGCTCAAACGCAACCCAGAATGGCCAAAATACGTGCCACCAGGCCCAGATAACCCGCTTGGCACCCACGCTATGTACCTGACATGGAAATATTATCGCATCCATGGCACCCATGATACGCGCAAAATTGGCCGCCGTTCGTCCAACGGATGCATCGGGCTCTTCAACGAACACATCGAAGAATTGTTCAATCTCAGCAAGGTCGGGACACAAGTGTTGCTAATTTGACGACATTTGCGTTTTCAGTGCCCAAAATCGGCCATGTTCCAGTTGCAAAGCCGATTTTTAACTGCTTAAAACACATCACGAGGTACAGTCTTGGGTGTATATCGTGGGGTCTCACTACCTTGCCCCTAAAGCGATGTGCAAAACTTTGGAGAATTAACATGAAAAAAATCGCACTGGCAGCAGCCATGTCCGTAGCAGCATCCGCTGCACTCGCTGGTAACGTTTCTGAGCCAGTAGTTGACGTTGTAGAAGTTGTTGAAGAGTCTTCTTCTTCTTCTTCCGGCGCTCTTCTGCCAATCTTGGCTTTGCTGGTTATCGGCGCAGCAGTAGCTGCAGCTGACTAAGCAATTCAAATCGGGTTGCAAGAGCAGCTCGTGTGAATTTAGAGGGATGATCTTCGGATCATCCCTTTTGCGTTTCAGGGCCCAATTTTTGCTGGATGGTTATTCGTCCTTAAACGCCCGGCTCGTCACTTGCACATTATTCCCTGATGGGTCTTTCCCATTCGAAAACTCATATCCGGGAACACGGTGAACGGGGCCAAACCCTGTGTGTTGCGCCACAAACGCATCCACATCGCGCACATCAAACGACAGCTTCACCAAAACCTGCCCCATCTTCTGTGATTTCGCCGCAGGATGCAGATTGATCGTTGCACCCCCTTTAGGATGCCGCAGTTCCACAATTCGATCCGCAGGATCACGCAGCACCTCAAACCCAAAGGTCTCGGTGTAAAAGGCGACCATCGCGTCTACATCCTTTGCGTACACCACAACCCGTCCTAGAACAGTCACACGCCCCACCTCTTTTTGGTTAAAATATCCAAATCACCCGCTCTCGGCAGCCAACAACGCCTGCAAACCAGACCGATAATCTGGATACTTCAGCACAACACCCAACTCATCTTTGATACGGTCATTCTTCACACGTTTGCTCTCCGCATAAAAGCTCCGCGCCATCGGGGTCATCTCTGCGGTTTCATAGGCCACCGCCTCTGGCAGCGGCAGTCCCAGCAACTCCGCCGCATACCCAATCACATCTTGGGGCGGCGCTGGGTCATTGTCACACAAATTGTAAACCGCTCCCGCATTCGGTTGCGCGATGCTCGCCGCCAAAACTTGCGCGATGTCCTCCACATGAATGCGCGAAAACACCTGCCCCTCTTTGACGATCCGCCGCGCCGTCCCCGCACGCACCTTGCTGAACGGCCCACGGCCTGGCCCATAAATCCCCGCCAGTCGAAAAATATGCAACGGCAGGTCCATTGCTTGCCACTCCGCCTCCGCAGAAACACGCCACTGCCCCCGCCGCGTTGACGGCGTCAACGCCGTGGTCTCATCGACCCAACCGCCCTGATGATCCCCATAAACCCCCGTGGTGGACAGATACCCAACCCATTCAAAATCACGGCTGGCAATCTCATCCCGCAACTCCCGCAACACAGGATCACCCGCTTCCTCTGGCCCAGCCGAGATCAGCAGATGCGTGGCCTCGTCCAAATACGTCGCCATATCCGCACCCGGGAATTGAACACTCTCAACCCCGTCCTGCACCCGTTTTCCCGCAGTGCGCGACGTGCCAATCACACGCCATCCATCCAGCAGCGGCACCAACGCCTGCGCCGAAAATCCATGCCCAAAGCTCAACAAGGTTTTACTCATTCAATCTCTCCACCGCCCACTGGGCCGCATCCGCAACCGTTGCATCCGCATCTTCAACCAAACCCTGTGCCACAGACCTCAAGGACCCGTCCCCAGAATTTCCAATCGCATAGCATACATTGCGCACAAACCGATCCCGCCCAATCCGCTTAATCGGTGATCCCGAAAACAACGCCCGAAACCCCGCATCATCCAGCACCGCCAATTCTGCCAACCGTGCGCCCATTAACTCGGCCCTACCATGGTATTTCACCTCGGCCGCACGTTCCGCAAATTTGTTCCACGGGCACACTGCCAAACAATCATCACATCCGTAAATCCGATTGCCCAACCCCACACGCAAATCCTCATCCACAGGACCGCGATGTTCAATCGTCAAATAACTGATACATCGCCGCGCATCTAATTGATAAGGCTGAATAAATGCATTCGTCGGACAGACATCCAAACACTTGCGACAAGACCCGCAATGATCCTCTTCCGCCTCGGAAATATCCAACTCCGCTGTTGTAAAAATCGCCCCCAAAAAGAACCAAGACCCAATTTCACGCGACACCACATTGGTATGCTTCCCCTGCCAACCCAGCCCCGCCGCCTGCGCCAACGGTTTCTCCATCACGGGCGCGGTGTCCACAAACACCTTAATCTCTGCCGCCGGATCCTGTTCAATCAACCACCGACCAACCCGCTTAAGCCGCTTTTTCACAACATCATGGTAATCGCGGTTCTGCGCATAAACGCTAATGGCCCCTCGGTCCCGCTCTTCTAAAACAGACAGCGGATCATGATCTGGCCCATAATTCTCCGCCAGCATCACCACCGATTTCGCCTCTGGCCACAGCGCACTTGGCGACCCACGCCAGCCCATCCGCTCCGCCATCCAGCCCATTTGCCCATGCCGCCCCGCATCCACAAACGCCTGCAAACGCTGCGCCGCCTCAGGCACCGCATCGGGCTTACACACACCAAAGTCAGAAAACCCCTCAGCCAGCGCCTGTGCGCGCAGCCTGTCGGTCAGGGACATTAAAAATCCAGATCAGAATAATGCGCAGGCTGCGGAAATCCTGGCAACTGATCCGCCAACAAAGACCGAAACGCAGGCCGCGATTTGATCTTCGCGTACCAGTCCTTGACCAATTCGTTGCGGTTCCAATCCACATCCGAAATATAGTCCAAACAAGACAGCTGCGCCGCCGCCGAAAAATCCGCCAGCGTCATGCGATCCCCGGCCAACCACCGCCGCCGATCCAGCAACCACCCCATGTAATCAAGGTGAAACTTGATCTTCGCAGACCCCATCTTCACATTTTTACTGTCAGGGTATCCGCGCCCCATAATCTTTTTATGGACCCGCTCACCCAGCAAATTCAACGTCACATCACGATAAAATTTATCATCAAACCAAGCGTTTAGCCGACGAACCTCAGCCTTCCGTTCAGGCCCTTGCGGGAACAACGCAGGCTCTGGGTGCTTCTCTTCGATATACTCACAAATCGCCGTACTGTCCGAAAGCGTCAGCTTATCCGTGCGCAGCACAGGCACTTGCCCACCTGGGTTCAACCGCATGAAATCCGCGCGTTCTTCCCAGTACCGCTCTTCAATCAGTTCCACCTCAATCTTCTTCTCTGCCAAGACCAAACGGACCTTGCGCGAAAACGGGGAGAGCGGAAAATGATAAAGCTTGTGCATGTCAGCGCCATTCGGGAGGAGTTGTGTCTATTTGAACCGAAAAACCAAGTTTTTCAACCGCTCTCGAAACAATCTGCGCGCCCATCCGCCGCAATCGTGCGCGCACCCGAAAGTATCTGGCGCGTTCTCTTTTTCACAAACGCAGTCGGGCGGCTCGCAGATCGCTTTTTCGGGCTCGGCAAAACCGCCGCGATGCGCCCTGCCTGCAGCGCGGTAATTTTATCAGGCTCTACTCCGAAATAATGCCGCCCCGCCGCCGCCGCGCCAAACACACCTTCGTCCATCTCTGCGATGTTCAGATACACCTCAACAATTCGCTCTTTGGACCAAAACACTTCAATCAACAGGGTAAACCACACTTCAATTCCTTTGCGCACCCACGTCCGCCCCTGCCACAAAAACACGTTTTTCGCCACTTGTTGGCTAATGGTGGAGCCACCACGCACCCGACCATCATCCGCCAACGCCGCTTTGATCCCCTCAATATCAAACCCGAAATGCGTGCAAAAATTCGCGTCTTCCGCGGCCACCACAGACCGCGCCATCACAGGCGAAAACTCTTCAATCGGCGTCCAGTCCCGCTCAATCTCACCCAACCGCATCCGCTCTGAAACAAAATAATAGGTCATGTACGGGTTCACAAACCGCAATGCGACCACCAGCAAAACACTGATCACCACCCCCGTAAGCACCCCATAAGCCAGCCACTTAAAAACCCGCCGCGTCCACCGCCGCCACACAGATGTAAACCCATCAGCAGCCTTGCCAACGCGCCCCTTTTCTCTCGGTTTTTTGCTCTTCTTGCGCGGCTTTTCCGCGGCATCATCGGCCATAGTCATCCCCTTGCCAGCTACACTCTGACAAGACACCCCTCAAATCAAGCAAGAAGGCCGCAGGTTCACACGAACCCACGGCCTTCAATGTTCTCTAAATACCTAAAATTAGGCTGTCTTCGCATCCGTTTCTTCGGCCAATGGAGCAGGCAAATGCTTCAGCATCTCTTTCGGGCAAACCTGAACGAAATGCGCCTTCTCCTCGGACCACAACCGCAGAATATCTGCTGCTCGAACGGATCCAGTCTCTTCCAGATGATGCTCGATCAGGCCCTTCAGCTGCGTCTCCCAATGCCCTTCGGCCACGGGTGCTGTGACCAGCGTTTCACGGTTGATCATATCGTCAAACCGCCCCTCAGGATCATACACATAGGCCATGCCACCGGTCATACCAGCGCCAAAGTTTGCACCAACAGAACCAAGGATCACAGCGACACCACCGGTCATGTATTCACACCCGTTTGTGCCACAGCCCTCAATCACCACTTTTGCACCGGAATTGCGCACAGCAAACCGTTCCCCTGCACGTCCGTTGGCGAACAAACGTCCAGCAGTCGCACCATACAGAACCGTGTTGCCGATGATCGTGTTGTCGGCGGCTACCAAAGGCGACGCCAACGGCGGGCGCACCACAATCGTTGCACCAGACAGGCCCTTACCAACATAATCATTGGCATCGCCAGACACTTCCAACTTCAACCCAGGTGCCGCAAAGGCCCCCAGTGATTGCCCAGCACTGCCAGTCAATTTCACAGTCAAATGATTAGGTTGCAGGTTATTCCTCATCCCAAATCGCTGAACGATATGGCTCGATACCCGTGTGCCAATGGTCCGATGTGTGTTTTGCACCGCATAAGACAACTGCATCTTTTCCCCGTCCTTAAAGAACGGTTCCGCATCCTTAACGATCTCTGCATCGAGCGTATCAGGCACCGCCTGACGATCCCGATTGCGATCGTATTCGATCTGTTGCGCCCCATCGACAGAAATCAACAGTGGGTTCATATCCAGATCATCCAGATGCGCAGACCCGCGTGACACCTGCGCCAGCATATCAGCACGGCCGATCACTTCGTCCAAAGACCGCATGCCAAGGCTCGCCAGAACTTCACGCACTTCCTGCGCATAGAACGTAATCAGGTTGACCACTTTATCCGCCGTGCCTGTGAACTTCTTACGCAGATCTTCGTCCTGCACACAGACGCCAACAGGGCAGGTATTGCTCTGACACTGACGTACCATAATACAGCCCATTGCGATCAACGCCGCTGTGCCGATGCCGTATTCCTCGGCCCCTAGCATTGCAGCAATCACAATGTCACGCCCCGTGCGCAAACCACCATCGGTGCGCAGGGTCACACGACCCCGCAGATTGTTCATGGCCAGCACCTGATGCGCTTCGGTCAAACCCATTTCCCACGGCAATCCAGCATATTTGATAGATGTCGCAGGGGATGCGCCTGTACCGCCATTATGTCCAGAAATCAGGATCACATCGGCCTTCGCCTTGGCAACACCTGCTGCGATGGTCCCAACACCTGATGATGCCACCAGCTTTACTGTCACCTTACAACGCGGGTTGATCTGCTTTAGGTCATAGATCAGCTGCGCCAAATCCTCGATCGAATAGATATCGTGGTGCGGTGGCGGTGAAATCAACGTCACGCCTTTTGTGGAATGGCGCAACCGTGCGATCAGGTCAGTCACCTTAATCCCAGGCAACTGCCCACCTTCACCGGGCTTCGCACCCTGCGCGACCTTGATCTCCAGCTCTTCACAATGGTTCAGATATTCCGCTGTCACACCAAACCGACCAGACGCCACCTGCTTAATCTTCGCAGATGGATTGTCCCCGTTTGGCTCTGGCACAAAATGCGCAGGGTCTTCACCCCCCTCACCACTATCGGACTTCGCCCCGATACGGTTCATCGCCACGTTCAGCGTTTTATGCGCCTCAGGTGACAGCGCACCAAGCGACATGCCGGGTGTCACAAACCGCTTACGGATCGACGTAATCGATTCCACCTCATCCACCGAAATCGGCGTCACAGTCGATTTGAAATCCAACAGGTCCCGCAAATGAATCGGCGGATTGGACTGCATCTTTTTCGAATACTGCGTCCACAGATCAAAACTGGCGCGATCACAAGCCGCCTGCAACAAATGCATGGATTGCGCTTCCCAAGCGTGCTTTTCGCCCGAGCGACGTTCTTTGTAAAAACCACCAATCGGCAACACGTCCTGCTGGCCGAGCCAACCCTTCGCATGAACCTCAGAAATCTTTCTCTGAATGCCGACCAGACCAATGCCCGAAATACGGCTGTGCATACCTGGGAAGAACTCCGCAACCATGGCACGGGACAGACCCACGGCCTCAAAGTTCAAGCCACCACGATAGCTGGAAATCACGGAAATCCCCATCTTCGCCATGATTTTCAACAGACCCTGATTGATCGCCTCGCGGTAGCGATCCATCGCCACATCAAGGCTACAATCCAGCAAGCCGCGATCAATGCGATCCGCCAAACTGTCCTGCGCAAGATACGCGTTCACCGTGGTCGCGCCGCAACCCACCAGAACTGCAAAATAATGCGGATCCATACATTCCGCTGACCGCACGTTGATCGAACAGAAGGTCCGCAAACCCGCAGCCGTCAGCCACGAATGCACAGCAGAAGTCGCTAGGATCATCGGTACAGGAATCTTATCAGCATCTTGCTTGCGATCCGACAGAACCAGATGCCCAGCACCAGAACGAACAGCCTCTTCCGCTTCGGAGCGGATCCGATGGATCGCATCCCGCAACCCGTTGGCAGAGCCACGCTCAAACGTACAATCAATCGCTGTCACGTTGTCGCCGAAATGCTCCACCATCGCTTCGAACTTCGCATTCGCCACAAACGGGCTGTCGAGCACAAGGATCTCTGTCTGCTCGTTGCTTTCGTCCAGAACATTGCCCAAATTCCCGAACCGCGTATTCAGCGACATCACGCGATATTCGCGCAAACTGTCAATCGGCGGGTTCGTAACTTGGCTAAAGTTCTGACGGAAGAAATGGCTCAGCGGACGATACTTATCCGACAACACAGCACTTGGCGTGTCATCCCCCATAGACGCGATGCTTTCTTTCGCATCTTCGGCCATCGGGTGCAAAATCACCTCAAGGTCTTCTACAGAAAACCCTGCCGCGATCTGCCGCTTGCGCAGCTCGGACGCTTCGTAAATCGCCTTCTCTTTGATCGAAGACGTCACATCTTCAAGGTTGGAAATCGAACTGACCCAATCCCCAAACGGACGTTCCCCGGCAAGAGAGTCCTTCAGATCGGAATCATGCCAAACCCGGCCTTCTTGCATATCAACACCAAGCATCTGGCCGGGACCCAAAGCGCCTTTTTCAACAACAGTCGCCTCATCCACAGGCACCATACCTGCCTCAGACCCAGCAATCACCAAACCATCGTTCGTAATCACATAGCGCATCGGACGCAGACCGTTACGATCAAGCCCAGCCACAACCCAGCGACCATCAGTCATTGCCAGCGCAGCAGGGCCATCCCATGGCTCCATCACACTGTTGCAATAGGCGTACATGTCTTTCCACGCATCTGGCATCTCATGGCTCAGGTTGGACCACGACTCAGGGATCAACATGGTCTTCGCCATCGGCGCATTCCGCCCCGCGCGCACCATCACTTCGAACACACTATCCAGCGCAGCAGAGTCAGATGACCCCCCAGCAATGATCGGCTTAATGTCCTCGGCATGTTCGCCAAAGTTCTTAGACGCCATCCGAATTTCGTGGGACTTCATCCAATTCATGTTGCCCTTCAGCGTGTTGATCTCACCGTTGTGGGCCAACATGCGGAATGGCTGCGCCAACCACCACTGTGGGAACGTGTTTGTTGAATACCGCTGGTGATAGATCGCAAACGCACTCTCAAACCGTTCGTCCTGCAAGTCAGGGTAAAACACCGCCACTTGCTCTGCCAACATCATCCCTTTGTAGATGACAGACCGACAGGACAACGAACACACATAGAAATCATTTACAGCAGCCGCAGCCACTGCCTTCTCGATACGGCGACGGATCACATACAGCTCGCGTTCGAACTGCTCTTCATCCACACCCTTGGAATTTGAAATCAGAATTTGTTCAATCTCAGGGCGCGTCGCATTCGCTTTTTCACCCAGACAGGACACATCCACTGGCACATGCCGCCAGCCATAGATGTAATAGCCCATCTTCAGAACTTCGGTTTCAACAATGGTCCGACAAGTTTCCTGCGCGCCAAAATCCGTACGCGGCAAAAACACCTGACCCACAGCGATCAACTCATCTGTGTTCGGCTTATGCCCTGTACGTTCAATCTGGTCATAGAAAAACGGCACTGGAATCTGAACATGGATACCCGCCCCATCGCCAGTTTTGCCATCCGCATCCACCGCGCCACGGTGCCAAATCGCCTGCAACGCAGTGATCCCAGCTTCAACCACACGGCGGCTTGCGGACCCATCAACGGACACGACCAAGCCAACACCACAGGACGAATGCTCATCATCCTCACGGTACAAACCCTGCTCTGCCATCATGGCGCGTTTTGCTTTTTCTTCAGCTACCCACTTTGCATCAAACTTGGTCATTTTGCGTCTCCTTTAAGGTAGTCTTCTAATTTGGCGAATTCTTGTGCGTCTATTCTGTGTTCAGCTTCGGCCTCGGTCGGCGTGTAATGGTTGTTCTTAAACACCGATGCTCTGCTTTGGGATTTTCCAGCATGGGTCATAGGATCACTCCCGTTCGCTCGTCTATTTGCGCTAACAAAAGACGCGGCATCCGCCGACAAAGGGAACCAAACGAAAAACAGGTCAACGCAACCGACCCATTAACTTTTAGGCCCGCAAAAAACCCAACACAGTAGCGGTATAGGTTCTGGGTAGGTTGCACCCGTAGTTGCTTTTCGATGTGAATTTCACTTACATTTTTTGGCGCGCAAATCTTAATCATCCGAACGCCCACCTGTATCGCGGTAATACTGCACCAAAAAACACACAGTTGCGGCCAAGAAAAAGAACGATCCAGCCAAGCCAAGCCAGTCGCCAGCACGGATGCCCGCAACAACATAAATCGCGGCGCAAATGAAATAGCCCCACCATCCCGCTGTTGTGAAAACCCGCGACGACATTACTCTGCCGCCACTGCGGAACGGGCATTCAGGTCTTCCAGAATGCTCTGTGCTGCATCGCGACCATCTGCAATGGCCCATACAACCAATGACGCGCCACGCACGATATCACCCGCGGCGTAAACACCATCCATCGCGGTTCGCTTGGTCACAAAATCGGCCTTCACTGTACCCCAACGGGTCACTTCCAACTCAGGCGTATCCCAAAGCGTCGGCAGCTCTTCTGGCTCAAAGCCCAGCGCCTTGATCACCAAATCCGCTTCTTCGATATAATCCGCACCTGGAATTTTCTCAGGGGCTTGGCGGCCTGTCACGTCAGGCGCACCAAGGCGCATCTGCTGCACGTGAACACCCGTCACATCGTCTTCGCCGTGGAACCCGATAGGGGCAGACAACCAAACAAACTCCACACCTTCTTCTTCGGCATTCGCAGTTTCGCGCTGGGACCCTGGCATGTTTGCTTTGTCACGGCGATACAGGCATTTCACGCTTGTCGCGCCTTGGCGAATGGCCGTGCGCACGCAATCCATGGCCGTGTCACCGCCACCGATAACCACAACCTTTTTACCCTCGGCCCACAGCTCACCACTTTCAATCTCTGGCACTGTATCGCCAAAATTCTGGCGGTTAGACGCAGTCAGATAATCAATCGCCCGCACAATGCCGTTCAACCCAGCACCGGGGCCACCCAGATCACGGGACTTGTAAACACCTGTCCCAATCAGCACCGCATCATGCTTGGCTTGCAGCTCGGCAAAGCTGATGTCTTCACCAATGTTGCAGTTCAATTTGAACGTCACGCCACCTTCGGCCAACTGTGCGTTGCGGCGCTCCACAACTTCTTTCTCCAGTTTGAAACCTGGAATGCCATAGGTCAGCAAACCGCCCGACCGATCATAACGATCGTAAATCACAACCTGCACACCTGCACGGCGCAGCACATCTGCCGCCGCCAAACCCGCAGGTCCCGCACCAATGATCCCAACACTTTCAGGACGTTCTGCATGTGGCTTGATTGGCTTCACCCAACCCTGCTCCCATGCTGTATCAGTGATGTATTTCTCAACCGACCCGATGGTGACCGTGCCGTGCCCCGACTGTTCAATCACACAGTTGCCTTCACACAGGCGGTCCTGTGGGCAAATCCTCCCACAAATCTCTGGGAATTGGTTCGTGGCTTGCGACACTTCATAGGCTTCTTGCAAACGCCCTTCGGCTGTCAGCTTCAACCAGTCAGGGATATTGTTGTGCAGCGGGCAGTGGTCCTGACAGAACGGTACGCCACATTGGCTACAACGGCTCGATTGCTCGGCAGCTTTGTCCGCTGCGTACTGTTGGTAAATCTCGTCGAAATCCGATGTGCGTAGATTAGGCACACGTTTTTCGGGCATATCCCGATCAACATTTACAAACTTCAGCATCTTTTGCTCAGCCATAACCTAGCTCCACCTTGTCGAATTATCCGAGCCAGCTTATTAACCTCGAATTCACATCTCGCATAGGGGTAAAACACCAATTAGGGAAACTTTACTTACCTAAAAATATAAAAAATTGAAAATTTCCCGAAAATATCACATATTTGATTTTCAATAGGTCAGTATAATTTACCTATTTGAATGATTCACAATCCACATTTCCCGCCCTATGGTCCGATACACCGAATCAAAAAGGCTTTCCATGCCCATCCTTCACCTCCTGATTCTAGCAGTAATCCAAGGCATAACCGAGTTTTTGCCCGTCTCCAGTTCGGGTCATCTGATCCTGCTTCCAGGCCTCACTGGGATGGAAGACCAAGGCCAATTGATCGACGTTTCCGTCCACATCGGAACCCTCGGCGCCGTGATCCTCTACTTCTGGAGCGACAGTAAACTGGCCTTCGCAGGCCTCGCCCATCTGGCAACGGGCCGCTTCAAAACCCCAGCCGCACGGCTCGCTACCCTTCTCATTCTCGCCACCATTCCAGCCGTCATTTTCGGCCTAATCCTCAAGGTCACAGGCCTCTCGGACCAACTGCGCAACATCACGGTCATCGGCTGGACCATGCTCGTCTTTGGCATCATCCTCTACATCGCCGACCAACGGGGAACAGACACAAAAACCCAGTCCGATTGGTCCACCGCCGACGCCATCAAACTGGGCCTTTGGCAGGCACTTTCACTTATTCCAGGAACATCCCGTTCTGGCATTTCCATAACGGGCGCACGGGCCATGGGCTACACCCGCGCGGACGGAACCAAGATCGCAATGCTGATGTCGATCCCCGTTATCATCGCATCTGGCGTACTACTCGGAACCGAAGCATTGGCCACCGCAGACGCCGCAGGCTTGCGCGATGGGGCCATCGCCGCTGTCTTCGCCTTTTTTGCAGCGCTACTCGCGCTCAGCCTGATGATGCGCCTCTTGCGCAGCGTCAGCTTCACCCCTTACGTGATTTACCGCGTCATTTTAGGGGTGGTTTTGCTCGGTATCGCTTACTCTTAAAAGTCGCTGGTTGTGGGTGAACCCTTCAGGTTCTTCGCGCTTTCCGTCAGCTCTGCATATTGGCCATAAGGGCGGTACTGGTACAGGTAATCCTCGACCATCGCATCCACACCTGTTGGCGCAATGCCCAGATCAGCAAAGGTTTTCGCACCCTCAGACACAACATTATCCGCGCGCAATTGCTTCACCTGATCTCGTGTCAAAATCGTGTTTGTGAAAATTCCAAAGGATAAAAACTGCGCCAAACCCAGCGCACCACCCATGAACGACCCAACAAAGAACGGCAAGTTTATAACCAAACGGTTGCGACGGATCACTTTCAGCATGCGATGAATAAACGTCGAAAGCGACGCAGCCTCTGGGCCACCCAGCTCGTAAATGCCACCTTCTGCTTTGCCCAAAACACCCATGCACGCAGCCGCAGCCACGTCATCAACATACACGGGCTGAAACAGGCTCTCGCCACCGACAATCGGCAAAACAGGGGACAGTTTTGTCAAATCAGCAAAGCGGTTGAAAAACTGATCTTCGTTGCCAAAAATGACCGAAGGACGCAGGATCATCGCGCTTGGGAACGCTGCCAAAACCGCTTGCTCTCCTTCTGCTTTGGTCCGCGCTGAATCGCTTTCACTGTCCAAATCCGCACCCAAAGCCGACAGATGAACGAACGTGCCAACACCCTCTTCTGCTGCAATCGAAGCCACGCGGCCCGCACCTGCATCATTCAAGGCTTCAAACGTTTGCTTACCGCTTTCCTGCAGCACTGAAACACAGTTCACCACTGCATCCGATCCTGCCAAGGCGGCACGAACAGACTCTTCATTTCGGATGTTCGCAAGGATCGGCTCAACCTGTCCAACCACCCCATAGGGCCGCACAAAATTCGCTTCGTTCGGACGACGCACCGCCACCCGCACACGCCAACCATCCTTGGCCATACGCCGTGCAATATAGCGGCCCACAAAGCCGGACCCACCAAAGATAGTAACAATTTTAGGCAACTGAGACATCAGAACTCTCCGTTCAATCAACGTTTGCCTTGAAATAATGGGATGTTGCGTCACTCACAAGCACTATTGCATAGATCGGCGCTGAAACAGCGTTGACAGGCTCAATTGCCCACGATAAATCGCGTCTGTTGTCTGTGCCCAGATGGCGGAATTGGTAGACGCGCTAGCTTCAGGTGCTAGTGTCCGTATGGACGTGGAGGTTCGAGTCCTCTTCTGGGCACCACCACCCCCAATCTCAACTCCGTTTTGCACACATTACGTATAGCTGTTCATCGTGAGCAGCTCATACTCAGCAACCAAATCGTCGTCCTGAT
>CAYWIR010000008.1:6457-16459 GCA_964458375.1 uncultured Neptunicoccus sp. | reverse complement strand
CCTTGGCTGGCGAAGGCTTCGTTTAGCTCAATCACATCCATTTGGTCGATTGTCAGCCCTGCAAGATCCAGCACTTTGCGCGTTGCTGGTACAGGACCAATCCCCATGATGCGCGGCTCTACGCCAGCGGTTGCCATAGCAACCACACGGGCAATGGGTTCGTGGTTCTGCGCGAGAGCTTCGTTACACAACAGCAACGCACCCGCACCGTCATTCACACCAGACGCATTGCCAGCCGTCACCGATAAATCAGGGCCGTTTACGCCCTTAAGCCCGCCGAGCTTTTCCGCTGTCACACCTGGGCGTGGGTGTTCATCTGTGTCGAAAACAATGTCGTCACCTTTGCGCTGGGGGATGGTGACAGGGATGATTTCATCGGCAAAAAGCCCCGCTGTATTCGCGGCATCCCAACGCGCTTGCGACCGTGCGGCAAAGGCGTCTTGGTCTTCGCGGCTTATGTCAAAATCCTCGGCCACGTTATCTGCTGTCTGGGGCATCGAATCGATCCCAAACCGATCCTTCATCTTCTTATTCACAAACCGCCACCCGATGGTCGTGTCATAAACCGCATTATTGCGCGTAAAAGCGCTGGTTGCTTTGGGCATTACAAACGGTGCGCGGCTCATACTTTCTACACCACCCGCGATGGCATAGCGGTAATCGCCCGCCTTGATACCGCGCGATGCCATTCCAACGCTGTCCATGCCAGAGGCGCACAAGCGGTTCACGGTTGTTCCCGGGACTTCAATGGGCAGACCCGCCAACAAGGTCGCCATACGCGCCACATTGCGGTTGTCTTCGCCTGCTTGGTTTGCATCCCCAAGGATCACATCATCCACTTTTGACCAATCCACGTTGGGGTTTCGCTCTTTCAAGGCGGCAATCGGCAATGCTGCCAAATCATCCGTACGAACAGACGACAGCGATCCACCATAGCGGCCAATGGGCGTGCGCACTGCATCAATTATGTAAGCGTTCATCTGGGTCGTCCTAACAATTGTGTCCGAATGACTGCTGAATATCAGCCCAAAACACTCCTGTAAAATTAAATGTTACATTATTTTATAGTTTTTTTCAATATTGTAACATTAACACGATCAAATCCTTGTGTCACAGGCCTTTAATCTGGCTCGGTTTATGAATATGTTGCCCATCGCATGATGCTTAAAATTCTTGGAAAGACCGTATATGACCAACCACTTGTACCAAGGTGATTTACCAGACGATTTGGACCTCGGGCCAGTTGTTGCGATTGATAGCGAAACCATGGGCTTGCTGCCTCACAGGGATCGTCTGTGTGTCATTCAATTGTCCTCTGGGGATGGCAACGCACATCTTGTGCAGATCGCGCAAGATCAAACCGAAGCACCGAACCTGTGCAAAATGCTGGCCAATCCAGAACAACTTAAACTGTTCCACTTTGGTCGCTTTGATATTGCCGTCATGGAAAACCGTTTTGGTGTGCGCACATCGCCAGTGTATTGCACAAAAATCGCGTCAAAACTGGTGCGCACCTACACAGACCGCCACGGCCTAAAGAACCTGACCCAAGAACTGATTGGTGTGGATATTTCCAAACAACAGCAAAGCTCTGATTGGGGTGCAAAAACACTGACGCAGGCGCAGATTGATTATGCGGCGTCTGATGTATTGTACCTGCATCGCCTTAAAGCAGAGCTCGATATCCGCTTAGCGCGCGAAGGCCGTACAGATATCGCAAAGGCTTGTTTTGAGTTCCTGCCCCACCGCGCCACGCTCGATCTGATGGGCTGGCCCGACACTGATATTTTTGCGCATTAACGTCGTGCAAAACCAAGAACCAACAGCAGGCGAAAAACGCCGTGACGGGTATTCCCGAACCGTTAGCGTTCTAAAATGGGCGTTCCCCATTGTTGCTGTGCTGTTGGTTGGCAGTATCTTCTTTCTGTCCAACGCGAATAAGTTGACAGAACTGACAAAGGTGCTCGATGGGCCACTCGCTGAATTAGCTGTTGGGCAAAAGATCACGAACCCTAACTTTTCAGGTGTCACAAAATCTGGCGATGCGTTCACTATTGCAGCTGAGTGGGCGCTGCCTGATGGGCCAAAACCAACCCGTGTGGAACTGAACAAACCCCGCACAACCATCAACTTCAAAGATGGCCGCACCATGCGCACAACTTCGGGCGCAGGGGCGCTTGATTTGCGATCCAGCCAAGCCACCCTGTCCGACGGCGTAAACTTGCGCACGACAGATGGCTATGTCGCCAGCACCACAAATGTCGAAATTAACTTTAAATCAGGCAACGTTTACAGCGAAGGCCCCGTGGTTGCGGACGGTCCTTTTGGGTCTATTGAAGCGGGCGCAATGTCGCTGACACAGGATTTAGATCAGAATCCGACGGGCAATGCCGTTCTTGTGTTTAACAAAGGCGTCAAATTGATATACAACCCAGCCGAGGGATAATAGGGGGGCATCATGCGTCATCACATCTTGCGAACACTCGCGTTGATCACTGCATTCGCAGCTGGCCCTGTTTTGGCCCAAGGCACTGGCATCGCGCTTAGCCCGATTGAAGTGGACGGCAGCACACCTGTTGAAGTGACAGCCGACAATTTGACAGTGGAACAAAACTCCAATTCGGCCACGTTTGAAGGAAATGCCCGCGTTGTGCAGGGGGACATTATCTTGGCCGCCAACAAAATCTTGGTCCGCTACAACGCCGAACAAAGCGCAATTGAACGGGTCGAAGCCACAACCAACGTTGTTTTCACAAATGGCAATGAAGTCGCCGAAGCCCAGCGCGGTGTTTACGTGATCGGGTCAGGCACAGTGGATTTGTCTGGCGATGTTGTTTTGGTACAGGGTGTGAACGCTATTTCTGGGGACACACTCGCACTGGATCTGAAATCGAACAGCGGCAAAATGAGCGGCAATGTAAAAACCGTATTTGTGCCTAAGACGGATCAATGACCGAAATTATCTCTGACGAAGCTGAGCCAACAGGACTATCTGTTGTCGGGCTGAGCAAAGCCTTTAAAAAACGCAAAGTCCTAACAGACGTATCCATGCGCCTGAACCGCGGAGAAGTCGTGGCCCTGTTGGGGCCAAACGGAGCGGGCAAAACCACTAGCTTTTACTCTATTGCAGGATTGATCGCCGCCGATACGGGCAGCGTGTCCATTGATGGGCGTGACGTTACCAACCTGCCAATGTACCGCCGCGCGCGCCTTGGCCTTGGGTATTTGCCACAAGAAGCAAGCATCTTTCGCGGTATGACTGTGCAACAAAACATCGGCTCCGTCGTGGAATTGTGGGAATCAGATCGCGCCACACAACGCCAACGCACCGAACAATTGATGGAAGAATTCTCTGTCACCCATCTGCGTGATAGCCCTGCCGTAGCCCTGTCAGGGGGCGAACGCCGCCGCGTCGAAATCGCGCGGTGCTTGGCAGGCAATCCAAACTACATCTTGCTGGATGAACCTTTCGCCGGTGTTGACCCCATCGCCGTTGGGGACATCCGCACGCTGGTGGCGCAATTGAAAAATCGCGACATCGGCGTGCTGATCACCGATCACAATGTACGCGAAACGCTAGAGATCATCGATCGCGCCTACATCCTTTATGGTGGAACAGTTTTGATGTCTGGCTCCCCCGATGAGGTCGTCAAAAACAAAGATGTGCGCCGTGTTTATTTGGGCGATGAATTCCGCGTCTAATCTTTAACTGTTTTCACAGTTTAAACTTTTTACTGCATAAAAGTTGCAAGATCAGCTTTCTAGGGCTACCCTTTAGGTATGGTCACCCCACTCTTTTTAACGAGTCACAATCAGAATAGCCGCACACAGGCCAACTGATTGCTGCATCCTGCGTGCATCGCAGGGGGGATACCTATGGATGAACACCATCCAACAGGATTCTGTCCTGAAACTCTCGAAAGGAGCCTAAATGCGTTACCAAATCAGCGGAAAACATCTCGATATTGGCGAATCTTTGCAAACTCATGTGAAGCAGGAACTGAATGAAATCGTCGCAAAATACGCCGAGCGACCGACCGAAGCCAACATCACGTTTTCCAAAGATAGGCATGAATTTGTCTGCGAATCATCTGTTCATCTCTCCACTGGGTTGACTGTAAACGCCAAGGCACACGCATCAGAAATATATGAATCGTTCGACGCCTGTGGAGAAAAGATGGAAAAACAACTGCGTAGATATAAACGCCGTTTGAAAGATCACCACTCACATCGCACGACACCAGTTGAAACCTTTGGCGCTCCGTCGTATATCCTCGCTCAAGAAGATGCCGGCGAAGATGCGAGCGAACCTGATACGTTGCAGCCCATTATCGTCGCGGAAACACAGACCAAGATAAAATCCTTGTCCGTCGGGGAAGCTGTCATGCAAATGGAGTTGGCCGACGAAAACGTTTTGGTGTTCCAGAACGAAGGGCAAAAACGGGTAAACGTGGTCTACAAACGCGCTGATGGGAACATCGGTTGGATAGACCCGGAATAATCCGGTTAATACGCTAGGGTTACGAAATGGACATGGTGGAAATCTTGGATCAAAACGCAGTGCGTTACACTGCGGGTGCATCCAGTAAGAAGCGTCTTTTACAAGATATCTCTGAACAAGCAGAGGTCGCATATGGCCTCAAAGCTGATGAGATTTTCACCGCTCTCCAAGCCCGCGAAAATCTTGGCACCACGGGCGTCGGTCGTGGTGTCGCCATTCCGCATGCTCGGTTTGAATCACTCGATCGAATTGTTGGCCTGTTTTATCGTCTGGAAAAACCTGTGAACTTTGAAAGCATGGATCGTCAGCCTGTTGACCTGATCTTTACGCTTCTGGCCCCATCGAACGACAGCGCAGAGCACCTAAAGGCTTTGGCAATGGTGTCACGCACCTTGCGTAATGAAGAAAACTGCAAAACTCTGCGGGCAAACAACCAGCCAGCAACGCTGTTTTCAATCCTGACAGAACTGGCAACGCCCAAAGCGGCTTAACCCCAGTTTTCGATCCCATACATCACGTAGTCGCGGTTATAAACATCGCGACTAATGACATCCATCTCTTCACAATAAACATCTGTCAAAGTGAAACACTGGCTGCTTTCCTGTGTATCAAGCGCGACATGCGGCAGGCCCATATCTGTTTCAATACGGTGCAATTCTTCAGCGATGTTTTCATGCCGAATAATCACATCCGGAAACACCAAACGACAATATCCCTGCAAGATAGAATTTTGCGATGCCCAAGATTGATCCACCCGCGCGCGTGTCTGTCCTTGCAAATTTCCTTTTAGAAACTTCAGAAAACCCAAAAATGCGGATTGGTGCTCTTTGACGCCGTAACCCGAGTTTTCCAATACCGTACGGTTCGGCGTTTCGGTCATGGCCTTGCCTGGCAATTCCATCCCGTAATTGTTTTCTAACGTCGTTCTAATCCAAGGAAACAGATCATCGCCTGACGAAAAGATGTGTTTGTAAAACGCATGATACGCCCGCTCCAGCGGATGACGCAGGATCGTAAACGACTTGCGCACGGACATTGCGGACAACCACTCATTCAGCTGTTTTTGGTTCATCTCGGTTTGCAACTGCCCATGCGTTTGATGGGCTTTCACCCATTCTGCAACATCAGGGTATTCACCCTTTTGCATTGGCATAAACAACAGTGGCACATCAGCCCCCGCCACGAAGTTCTTTGAACCTGGATTGCGGGCTTGCTCGGTCACAGGGATCACTTCTGATCCCAAGAGATCAAGTAGGCGGACCTGCTCAATCATCTCGTCGTAGTTCTCAACCTTATCGACAAGCCCCTCTGGGTTTTGTCGCACGATTTTATCGCCTAGCTGTTTGAGCTCTTCATCACTGCCAAGGTATTGGGCCAACCCGTTGTACACATCCAGATTGTTCAAATCGTCATAGGCCAATGGAAACGCGCTTTGCCCGTTCTTTTGTAACGTCGATTTAATCTGACCAAGGAACAAATCCAGCCGATTCAAATAGGCTTTGAATTCCAGAAAATCAAAATGGATCTTGGCTTTCTTGCGTTTGCTTACATCCGTCAGCTTCCACTGATCCGTGGCCTGCGCAATGGCATGGGACACAAAACTATCGAGAGGATTGCGCGTTAAAACAATTTTGGCGCACTCTGGGTCATTCAAACAATGTTCCAACACACGGGGATCATGGTCCGAAAACAGACGAAACCCTGGCAGCGTGTCTTTCTCTTTCGACACCATGCGGTTCAACAGCTTTTGGGGTTTGATTTCACGTTCTGGCATGGTCACGCCAAAGGCTTCATGCTTGTTCAAAAACCCGATGAAGTGAGGATTGAACAACTCTCCATGGCTTGAAAAAGAGTCAAACAATTGGATGTTCTGCTCAAACAGGTTTGATCCTGTGCGCATGTTCCCGAGCAAAACAAAATATTTGAATTGGCCTGTCATCTACTTCACCACATACGGTTTTTCATACACCGTGTCTTGTTTTTTGTTTTCTTTGGGCCGCGGCTTTGGCTCATATTCAACTTTCAAGCCGTTGTTGCGCAGCTTGCGAACAAGGTTATCCAACCCGTCAACACTCGCACGTTCTGGCATCACATTCAGCGACGTTTGCGAAGAACGCGGCATATGGTCAATGGCTTTGGTTAAGGTTTGCGATGGGTGGGCCAGCGCCTCCTCCAGATCGATCACTTCCAACTGAGCATTCGACGTCTTCTTTTCAAACTCTGCAATGAAGCGGCGTTCCAATCGGTAAAACCGTTTCGCATTTGCGACCTGATTTTCAAACGATGTCGACTTGTTCAAAACATCCAACAACCACGCATGGCGGACCAAAACGACTTTGGCCTTCGCATCATGGGCCAGCGTTCCCAAAATTCGCGTGTTATCACGGAAATCATAGGTAAAGCTCTGATGTTGATCACGGTTGGTCCAAAATAGGTTGGCAAGAAACCCCTTCGGATTGCGATTCCGAACTGCGGGAACTGCAGGCAAATTCCCTGCAAAGTTCTCTTCTTTTTCAAAGCCAGCCACATGAGTTCGGGCAAATAGATTGCCGTAGGTCACGCCATCTGTATTTTGATCCACCCATTCGGGAAACTCTTCGTACAGTCTGGTAAACCCAACAAACACAGTGAACGGTGTTTCGCAAACACCTGTCCGCTCTGCACGATCATAAGGGAAACGCCCCTGATGAAACCGTCCTTCGCCGCCTTCACACCGAAATTTGTCAGCCTGTTCAAACTTGTCATCAAACCCTTTTGGGTCTGCACCTGACATGGGTTGGTTTGCCCGTTCAGAACTCAGAAGGTTCGTATACAACCGATCCGCACCAGACCAAATTTTGCGGGCCCAAAAACAATCAGATTGTGTCAGCTCTTTTTGGTGATCGTCATAAAACACAAAAGGTTTGCCGAGATAATCAAACTTCGAAAACGTCAAAGAGCGGGATTCAATGGAATCGGAATGCAACCGTGCCAATGTTTGGAAATAGCTCTCATCTGGAATCCATGACCAGTTGAAGTAAGCATCATAATAGGGCCGTTTCGGATCATTGATAATCGCTCTAAGAGTCTTAGCGGTTAGGCTCCACCACTGCGAGCCAATATGCGGGACCAGAGGGGCAGGGATTTTACGTTTGATCCGCGCCCAGCGTTGCAGCTCGACAAACCGATCAAAACTGCGCCGTTGTTTGCGCCATGAAAACGGGAAATAGAGCGTGAACCGCTCTTCGTTCAAACCATCTTTGACCCAGAAGTTGTTTTTAACAGAAACCGATTCAATAAAATCTGTATCCGCATTTCGCGTCAAGAAGCGCCGCATCTGCCGCACAGGGCGGATCGGCAAACAAGACCCACTAATCAATGAAACATGACTGACATTATCAAACGTATTCAGCAGTTTTTCCGATGCGTTCAACGTTGCTTTCACAAGGGAAAACTCGCCCCACTCACAGTCTTCCCGCTTAGAAAGAACATAGTTTTCAACACCTTCGAGATCGTTTTTGAACGCTTCGAATTCTGAGTAGGCAATCTTTTTGTCGATATGCACGGCAACAACACAGTTTTCAGAGCACAGATGGCGCACCAATTCTGCTGCTCGGTGCAAGTCCCTGTGCGCCAATACGACGAATCCCAACCGTGCGGTCATGCCCAATTCCCCCGCGCCATCAAACCAAGCTCTTCCAGTTGACGCCAATCGCGATACTCGCTCGAATTTTCATTCCACAACAACAAATCACCGTTCAACTTGTTCAAATACGTCCGATATTCGCGACTCGCCGCATAGTGCTGTTTGCGCTTCATTTCTTCTTCGGCTTTTTCAGAGAACGTGTTCATAAACTTCGTATGCAGCAACACCCCACACGGTTTTTGCCCACCCCATTCATCATACACAAGGTTCAGGCCACGGGGCAGCAGCGTATGGGTTGAACTGACGTAAACATATCCTTTGGACCATTTCACCAAAGGTGTCTTATTCAAAGCAGGGGAAAATTGCGGTTTATCGCGAAAGAACGATCGCATCCGTGGGCCACCTTGGATCCACAAGTTTCCGTATTTTTTGTTCTTTTCGATAAAGTAATTCGATGCATCAAAATATGACGCGGTTTTCACTGGATCTTTGCCTTCACGAATGCGGGCATGCTGAATTTTACCCTTTGGGTACATATCCAACAACATCGTCCCAAAGGACTTAATCGAAGCTGCATCCAGCCAATCGGTCAGCGCCCGCAAGGGCCGTGTGTCACAGAATGGGTAAACCAACATTTCATCCACATCGACCACAAGCACCCAATGACCATCCGCATATTTTGCCTTTAAGCCATTGAGCCAGTCCACGCCAAATTTTGACCGTTTGTAAGAGGCAGCCGTGGTCCAAACAGATGCATCAGGTTGATCAGACAAATATTCGCGTCCGCCATCTGTGCTGTCATTGTCCACAAAGAAAAAATGGTTCACGCCAAGTTTACGATAGTAGTCGAGGAAATATGGAAGCCGCGCCTTTTCGTTGCGCAGTGTCGAGAACACCAAAATGTCGCTTGGCCTGATCTGTTTCGTGCGATCTGCAACGCATGTCAGTTCGCGCCGTTTGCGCAAAGAGCGCACCCGCCGACGTTTGCGTTCAATACGCAATTTATACCGACTCCATAGCCCCATTTTTATCTGCTACTCGTGAATTTCCCACCTGCTTTCAGTATCATCGAAAACATGGCGAAAATGTGATTCCCAGCGCGGGATGCGAACTGTGGCTTGACCCAAAACAGCAGAATCGCTGCTTTTTGTTGTCTTTTCAGCAACAGTAAACAAGGTTTCAGCCCAAAGCGCCACATCTTTTGCATGAACAAATTTGGCATAATCAGGCAAAATTTCGTGGAACACTGGCAGGTCAGAACAAATGACAGGCACGCCCATTTGCGCTGCTTCCAGTGCGGGCAAGCCAAAACCCTCTGCATGACTCGGAAACACCAGACCTGCGCAATTGGCAATTTCTGCACCTAGCGCATCATCGCTCAAGTCGTGCAGTTCAAAAATGTGGGTTCCCATCAAAGGTGATGAATCAAGAAAGCGGAACACATCATCGTTGTTCCATCCCCGCCGGCCAATCACATGCAAATGCGGGATATCTGACGGTGGCAAGGTTGCCGCAAACTGCTCCCAAACTTTGAACAGGGTTTCATGATTTTTGCGCGGCTCAATCGTGCCCAGGCAAACAAAGTACGGGTGCGCCGCAGGTTTTGTTTTGGCAGGCACAATCGGCTCCACCCCCAAATGGGCCACCACAGTTTCAACCTTTGATCCCCATTCGGAAAAATAGTGCTGAACTCGGGCTTCTGTGTCTGCCGAATTGCAAATCACCCGATCTGCAAAACGGGCCACGGTTTGCATACGGGTTCGAAACTGATCCGTTATACCGTCCCGTGTGTATTCGGGATAATCGAGCGGAATCATATCATGCACCATAACGGTTATCTGACTGCATTCAGCAGCCTTTAGCGCACCCAAGAAAT
>CAYWIR010000008.1:0-6357 GCA_964458375.1 uncultured Neptunicoccus sp. | reverse complement strand
TTGCGGTACGTGATGAGTCAAACAAAAATCGAAACGCTATAGATACAACAAAGCCGAGGCAGCGATTGCCTCGGCTCATTTTTTCAAAGATGCCTGCGCTTATTGCGCAGCGCGGCGACATTCGACTGTCTCAATTAGGAAGTCGCGGAACTCATCGCACAGGTCGCCCCGTGCCAGACCGAAGGCAACAGTGGCCTGCAAGAAACCAGCTTTGGATCCACAGTCATACCGTGTGCCTTGAAAGCGGAAACCATAAACATTGTCAGAAGTTTCGATCTCTTTCGCAATCGCATCAGTCAGCTGGATTTCACCACCTGCGCCACGTTCTTGCGTTTCCAAGTTTTTCAAAATCTGCGGCGTCAGGATATAGCGCCCAATCACAGCCAAGTTTGAAGGTGCGTCTTCAGGCTTCGGCTTTTCAACCATACCTTTGACGGACACCAAGGACCCCATGTCCTCTTTGATATCCAAAAGACCATAGGCAGATGCTTTGCTTGGCGCGACTTCCATCGCAGCAACAACGTTGCCACCTGTTTGCGCGTGGGCATCAACCATCTGCTTCAAAACAGGGCGATCGGCTTCGATGACGTCATCTGTCAGAATAACCGCGAAAGGTTCGTCCGCGATCAGGCGGCGTGCACACCAAACGGCGTGGCCCAAACCCAATGCTTCGCGTTGACGCACATAGGCGATTTCGCCGCTGTCCATCGTCGACTTCATCAGCACTTCTAACAGATCGTCCTTACCTTTTGCCTTCAACGATTGTTCTAGCTGCGGTGCACCATCAAAGTAGTCCTCCAACGCGCCTTTGCCCCGTGATGTGACAAAGATAAATTCTTCGATCCCTGCTTCGCGGGCCTCGTCGATGGCGTATTGGATCAGTGGTTTATCCACCAAACATAGGATTTCTTTGGGAATACTCTTCGTCGCTGGCAAGAATCGTGTGCCCAAACCCGCAACGGGAAAGATTGCTTTTGTTACTTTTTGTTTCACAGTGTGCCCCTTTATGACTGCTGCTCGTTACTAAACGATACTCATTACATTGGTACCTACGGGTTAATTTCTGCCGCCGCTTTTTGTCATTTCTAAGACGAAATTGCGGAAAAGTTTAACAGAGTAGAGCTCCGTTGCCGGAAATATGGCCTTCACGCGCGCGTATTCTTGCATGATGCGCCCGCGTAATGTCCCTATGCGAAAGATAGGATCATTTCTGTTTGATTTGCCAAACATTCCACCAGTTTGCACCCAAAACCCCCGATAATCAAAGTCTCTCTTGTGAAAAAAGCTGGTGATGGAAAACAACATTACAAGTGTAGGGACATGATTATTCTGTGACTTCACCCCTTTTTCGATCAATTTACGTTTGGATAGGGTACTGCCTGCATAAACAGATAAGATCTTTGATGGCGTATGCCCAAGTGGGGTGAACACGCGCTGACCTGAAGTAAGAGCCCTCATTTCAGGCGATGTCGGTTCGGTTTCTAGCCCTTCCTGAAGCGTTCCCAGCAACCGTGTTACGTCTCGGGGTTCTATGCGCCCATCAACCATCAAACGAATCAACCGCGCACGCTGCCCTTGCGTGAATTTTTCCAAAGTCGCAGCATGATCCCCTGATCCATGCTTATCCAAAAACCGTCGCTTGCTGGCCCCGATATCGAACAGTGTTTTTGGCGCACGGCTATCCGACCGTTGTTCGCTCTCAGCGTAACCATGATGCACCTGCGCCAGCGGAACAAAAGCACTGGCAAGCCCTGATTGCGCCAACCGCAAACACAAATCTGTTTCATCTAGAAAAAACCGAAAGCCTTCGTCAAAGCCACCAACCGATTTCAGTGTCGACGCCCGAAAGGCGCAATTTGTTCCCTGCAACTTGGCGAACTTCGACCCGTCAAACGGAATCTTTTGATAGCCAACAGTCATGCTCACATCCAAGGGATGATCATCGCCCAGCGCATCACACAACAATCCTTGCCACTGATATTCGATCCCGTTGCGGCCCCGCACGAAACCACCCGCACTTGCGATTGATTCATCGGCAAAGGGTTGCACCAACCGTTCCAACCACATTGGATCAGGCACCGCATCATCATCACAAAACGCGATGATCTCGCCTCGTGCGGCCTCGATCCCCAAATTCCGTGCCGCCGAAATATTCGGTTCATCAAAGCTCAGATGACAGATGTTTTGCGCGAAGGGTAAATCTTCAAACCCCGACGCATCAGGCCCATCAGAAACGACGATAACTTCAAAATTCTGGTAACTTTGAAACCGCAGAGAAGACAGCGTCCGCCGAAGTGATGCCTGCCGCTTGCGGCTTACAATGATCAGGCTGACACTTGGCGTAAAACTCATTCAAGACCCAGCTGTTCCAGTATCTTTTCAACACGCGGCACATCTTCGGGATTGTTTAACTCCCAAAACTCTTGGCCAGGGTTTTCCACTTCGACACATTGAACGTGTAATCCGTTTTCCATGAACCGAAGCTGCTCTAACCCTTCCTGCTTTTCCAAAAACCCCTCGGGCAATGCTGCATAATTGCGCAAAGACGCAGGGCGATAGGCATAAACACCTACATGGTGATACACAGGCACATCTAAAGTGGGCGCAAACGGTATAACCTCTTTGGAAAAATACAGCGCACGCTTGTCTTTATCGAAAACAACTGTCGTGCCGCCAACACGGTCATTTTTGCGATCTTCCTTAAAGCTCGCCAAAGCTTCTTTCGAACACAGCAAAATTGGTGTTGCCACATGGGCATTTGGCGCGGCCTTCAACCCATCTACCAGCTTTTCAACAAACCACGGCGGGGTCAGCGGTGCGTCCCCTTGCAGGTTCGCAACGATGTCATATTCCTCGTCCAACCGCTCCACCACATCGGCGCAACGTTCGGTGCCATTGCGACAGGATTCAGATGTCATAACGACCTCTGCCCCAAATGCCTCGGCGGCGTCCTTGATGCGATCATCATCTGTCGCCACCACCACACGATCCACGCCCTCAACCTTCATGGCTGCATCCCAGCTACGGCGGATCAGGCTTTTCGCCTCTCCGCTTACACCGCGCAGTTCAACAAGCGGCTTTCCAGGATAGCGTGTCGACGCAAAGCGTGCGGGAATAACGATCAGCGTGGACATGTATCAGGCCTTTTGCAGGGTCATACCCGGAGAATACGCAATAAAGTACGGATTTTCAAAGATCGGCTTGCCATAGGTCAAAGGCTCATGGTTATCAAAACGCACAACGCGTCCGCCCGCACCTTGCAAAACCGCTTGCCCAGCGGCGGTGTCCCACTCCATCGTGCGACCAACGCGGGGGTAAATATCCGCCTCACCTGTGGCCACCAAACAAAACTTCAAAGACGATCCCGCACTGCGGCTGTCTTTTACGTTGTACTTGTTGATGTAGTCTTTGGTCTCATCCGTAAGATGCGATTTAGACGCCACGACGATCAGCGCTTCCTCATTGGGCGTCGACACAGAAATCTGTTTCATTTCGCCAACAACATCGGCGTTGTGATCACCCATTTCTTCGTGGGACACACCGTCCGCATCAGTGATAAACAAACGTTTTTTCGCAGGGGCGTACACCACGCCCAATGTTGGCATTCCGTCCTCAACATAGGCGATGTTTACGGTGAAATCGCCGCGGCGGTGGATGAACTCTTTGGTGCCATCCAGCGGATCAACGATGAAAAACGTATTTGCTGTTTCTGTGTGTGTGTCTGATTGCTCTTCTGTGACCAGCGCCGCATCAGGGAATGCCGCACGAAGCCCCGTAGAGATAAGCGCGTCCGCCGTTTCATCTGCAATGGTCACTGGGCTCTCGTCTGATTTTGATTTTACTTCAAAATCATCGGCGTCATAGATCTCCATGATCTTTTCGCCTGCTTCGATTGCCAATTTACGGATGACCGTAGAAATTTCCGATTTGTTCATCTTACTGCCCTTATTATGCTGCCACTGCAGCGATTTCTTGCGAAAATTGTTTTATCGTCTTATGGTCCGATCAACAAAACAAAAGCAAGCAGTGATTAAATCACGCAACCCTTAGGCAGAAGATATGAGCATCGCCACCAATTCTTCTTTTTCGCGTCTATTGCTGGGCGGGTTTGAGTTTATGACTCTCGTTTACCACGCCACTGTCCGTGATGTGCGCAAAGGTAAAGGCAATGCAATTCAGGCTCTTGCCATGGAAGTTTTGCAGGCCGCCACGGTGGTCATTTTCTTTTACGTTTTGATCACATTTATGGGTATGCGCGGCATTGCTGTGCGTGGCAGCTTTGTTTTGTATGTCCTGACGGGTGTGTTTTTGTTTATCACTCACAACAAAGCCGTATCGGCGGTTGGTGGCGGCGGCCCTGTAAATCCAATGTTGCAACATGCGCCCGTTACAACTTTCTTACTTATCATCTCAGGGGCTTTTTCCGCGTTATACGTACAAATCCTCGCGGTCTTGGTTATCTCTTTTGTTGCCAACGTGATCATTGACCCTTTCACGGTTTATAACCTTAAACGTGTGTCCCTCTGCTTTATGATTGCATGGTTTTCTGGTGTTGCTGTTGGGATTATCTTCTTATCCCTTCGTCCATTTTTTCCATCAACTGTCACGATCATTGAACAGGTCTATAAACGTGCAAACATGATCTTCAGCGGCAAAATGTTCTTGGCCAACACCTTGCCAGGTTCGATGTTGCCATTCTTCCTTTGGAATCCACTGTTTCACACAATCGACCAAGCGCGCGGCGCGGCTTTCGTGAACTACACGGCCCATAAGACAAGCCTTCCCTACGCCATTTATTTGTCGTTGGTGCTGATTTGCATTGGCTTGATGTTGGAACACTTTGCCCGACAAACCGTATCCGAAAGCTGGGGCAGACGCCGTTAATCCACAACCCGTAGGGTAAGATTGATCCGACCTGCATTCTTCAACAATGTAGAGGTGCCAAACCGAATGCGATCAATGCCGTGATACGCCAACCGTGCATCACCGCCCATGACAACCACATCACCTGACGACAGCCACACGCTTTCTGTTTTATCCTTGCGATCCGTGCCCCCGATCCGAAACAGCGCATCATCACCGAGCGAAATGGACACAACGGGAAAGGCAAAGTCCTGTTCGTCATTGTCCTGATGCAACCCCATCCGCGCCTTTTCGCGATAATGGTTGATCAAACAGCAATCAGGCGCACGGGCGCTACCTGATACATCCTGCCAAACCTTCAAAATGGAATTTGGTATCGCGGGCCAAGCGTTTCCATTTGGGTGCTTTGGCTCATATCGATAGCCCCGCCGATCCGAATACCACCCATACTTCCCTGCCGATGACATTTGCACCGACATCGGCTTCCCCCATGCGGTTATCGGAGAAAACATCGGTGCTTGGGGCAATCCCGCCCGAATATCTTCCAGAATCTGCACCTGATCCTCTGCAGAAATCAGCGATTTATAAATAAGAAACCCGCGCAGGTTCAGAGGTTTTGCGTCCGTCATCCACAACATTTAGCGGCCCAACACGCGAAGGCCAAGAAATCATAAGAACTGTGGCAAAGAATCCGCACCCAAATGCTTGCAGAGATGCAATCTGCAACCTATATACCGTCAATGCTAAGCCGCCTCTGTTTCAGAGGCCGACGTATGGGATGAATCAACGGCGCCGAATGCGGGCCAGGGGTTCAACATCGCCACAAGAAAGGAAGTCTGATGGCTAAAGTTATTGGTATTGATCTCGGGACAACGAACTCCTGTGTTGCAATCATGGATGGGTCGCAACCGAAAGTCGTAGAAAACGCCGAAGGTGCGCGTACAACGCCTTCTATCGTGGGTTTCACAGATGATGAACGTCTGGTTGGCCAAGCCGCCAAACGCCAAGCGGTCACAAACCCAGAAAACACGCTTTTTGCAGTTAAACGTTTGATCGGTCGTTCCGTAAACGACCCAGTGATCAAGAAAGACGCGAAAAACCTGCCTTACGCTATCGTAGATGGCGGCAACGGTGACGCATGGGTCGAAGTGAAGGGTGAGAAATACTCCCCATCCCAAGTGTCCGCGTTCATCTTGGGCAAAATGAAAGAGACTGCTGAAAGCTATCTCGGCGAAACAGTAACCGAAGCGGTTATCACTGTTCCTGCATACTTTAACGACGCTCAGCGTCAGGCAACCAAAGACGCTGGTAAAATTGCTGGCCTCGACGTGCTGCGCATCATCAACGAACCAACTGCTGCGGCTCTTGCTTATGGCTTGGACAAAGAGGGCGGCAAAACTATTGCTGTTTATGACCTCGGCGGCGGTACATTCGACGTTTCCGTTCTGGAAATCGACGAAGGCCTGTTTGAAGTGAAATCCACAAACGGCGACA